>NZ_CP132957.1:3632760-3935490 GCF_030863805.1 Kineothrix sp. MB12-C1 | reverse complement strand
GCCACCAATGATAGCGAGGCGAATTACATCGGGAGCAGCCACCGCCTTTTGCGGTCTTCTGAATCCTCTCAATTTCACCAGCAATCGCATCTCTCACCCTTACAGAACATCTCGTATTTCCAACGCCCGTTATAATTTATCTTCCGCATTCAGGATGGTGTCTTCCAGTTCCTTTAACCGAGGGGTCGTGTATCTCTCGGCATTGGCAAAAGTCTGCTTGCGAATATAATCCTCAGGTACCATGCTTATATGCCAGAATTAGTGACTTCGAAATAATAGCCGAAGACTTTATTATATTTGATACCGGAGGTTTTTAATTCCTGTCCGCTCTCTGTCGTCATGCTCCAACTGTGCCAGCCAATTTCTTACCTTCCGTCTTCGCATGGCGCAGATGATCGATTGTTTCATCGAATCCTTCGCTTTATGATACCGCCTTCTTTTTTACAGCGATAGGCGATTCTTGCCCGCAATCGCCTGTTAAACCGATTAACTGACAGATATCTTCAAGGCCATCATGATATCGCTGTCAATATTTTCTTCCGGCGATCCACTATCCAAATCACCACCAATACCGTCTTCTATGGGGCAACATTTCGAGCGAATTACGAAAAGCAATCAAAGTCTCTCCTGGGTTCGGCCGTCTTATAACTCACTTTACTAAGCAGACGTTTCCAAGTCGCCAAGCAGGATTCAAATACTCTCTGATTTCATCCCTGGATACCGAATGGGTTGCAAAGAATCTCGATAGCATCCTGGCAAGCATCGTAAAAGCTCCCTGTACTTAAATCGATTGAAATTTACGTTCGATATAAGTTCGAAGCGTTCTCGCGCCCATAGCTGTTTTCGTCTTATCCAGTACCCATAGCAAAGAACCCCTTTTTTGCTTTTCGCGCAAGGTCTCAGTTAATTCGCTAAGATTTCGCCTTGTGGAACTGTCGAAGGAGCATATATTTATTCGTAAGGTACGGGTATAGATACGAAGGAAATGAGAAAGAGAGGTCTTCTGCGTCTCGTACAAATACTGCAAAAGCGCACCCGCCGCAATCAGTCCTACGGGAAAATCCTCCAATTCCCAGTCCTGTCAGCATCTGAACTTGGAAATGCTTCATCAGACATTTTCTGCAAGCATCATCGTCAAAAATAATGGGATTCCAGCGAATATACCGTAATGCCTAAACGATTCTTTAAATCATCAGCTAATATCTGCACCGCTCACTAAAAAGCATCGTTGCATATAATTTCCGACGGCATATACTTGTTAATTTCATCCAAAAGCCTGCGCAGATCATCGACTTCCGTTAAATAGTAATCACCGGTCGTAACATCGGCGATAGAAATTCCTATTGCATTGGGAAAATAAGAAATACACATCAAATAGTTATTCTGTGTCTCCTCTAAACTCCTTTGAACATTTAAATTCGGTACCGGGCGTTACAACACGAACTACCTCTCTTTTTACAATGCCCTTTGCGAGCTTTGGGTCACTCTACTTGCTCGCAGATAGCCACCTTATAGCCTTCTTTCGGATACTAGCTTATTCAAATATCCTTCCACCGCATGATAAGGCACTCCGCACATAGGAGGCCCGCTCCTCCTGCCCACCAGTTTTTCCCAGTTAAAGTGATTTCCAATTCCTAATAGAAGCGGTTAACGCATCTTCGAAAAACATTTCATAGAAATCACCAAGTTTTTCGGTAAAAGAGAATACAATCTTTGTATTCTCTTTTCGTATCCATATATTGTTGCATCATAAGGAGTTAACTCTGCCACTTTTTCTTCCCCTCTGTTTCTCATAAGTTTATTAGCGTAACTGAACAGTTACTCATTATCAATCAACCAATTCCCCTGTATAATAAAAACCGCGGCATTCTTTTAATTTTCACATTCATAATTTTCCCGATGAAAGATTGACGTTGCCCGGAAAATGTACGATCGTATTATTCGAAAAGTCTTCCTGTTACGAGGGAGGAATCCTGTTCGTTTATTTCTTCCACCAATGCAGAGACTGTAAGCCCTCCAACATACTCGCACGCTCTCTCGCCGTTTCCTGTACAATTTTTAAAAGCTTATCGAATCCTTCTTTTACCACTTCCTGTGATACTTTGATTATCCATCGCTGCGGCAGGTGTTCCTGTGCGCTTGGTCAATAAATAAAGGTAAAGGCGTTATCATACTTCACTCTCTTTCACTACCTCTATCGTCTCTTCCCACATCCGCAAGTGTCTCTCCCGGGAAACCGACAATAAATATCCGTCGTAATGGCCATTGGTATCAGGAATTTCTTTTCTTATCTTCTCCGCTATCGCAAGATATTGTTCCTTCGTATGTAACGGCGATTCATCGCATCTAGTATACGGGTGGAACCCGATTGGAGAGGAAGGTGAAGATGACGACATATCTTCTTGGACTCCTTCATTACCTGAATCAATTCCTCCGATAAATCCTTAGGGTGAGAGGTCATAAAACGGATTCTCTCAATACCATCCACTTTTCTCCACTTCGCGAAGAAGTTGAGCAAAACTCATCGGTTCCTCTAACGTTTTTCCATATGAGTTTACATTCTGTCCGAGCAACATAATTTCTACTACGCCATCCCGGCCTTGCCAGATTCTCTATTTCCCTTATAATATCCTTCCGGATTACGGCTTCGTTCTCTTCCCCCTTACATAAGTGAACAACATACAATAGCTGCAGAAATTATTGCAGCCGAACATAATATTAATCCCCGATTTAAACGAGTATTTTCGTTCCACCGGCAAATCTTCTACAATCTGATCCGTATCTTTCCATATATCGATTACCATATCGTCAGATTCAAACATCCATTACACAATAGTTCCGCAAATTTAAAAAATATTATGAGTGCCGAAAAATCAAATCTACAAAACGGTAACTCTTCTTAATCTTTTCGATCACTAAGTCTTCCTGCATCATGCACCCGCATAACGCAATTTTCATATGAGGCTTCTTCTTTTTCATGCTATTTAAAAAATCCAAGCCGCCCATACACTCTCTGGATTCGCATTATCCCGAACAGTACATGTATTGTAAATAACAAAGTCGGCATCTTCCGTATCCACCAGCTCATAGCCTACTTGCTCTAAAATACCGGACAATTTTTCAGAGTCCCTGGCATTCATCTGACAACCAAATGTTTGTTACATTGCAGAGAGGTCTTCTCCCAAGCTGCTCTGCCAGTTTATCCACACATATTCTCTTCGCTTGTTCTATAAAAGAGAAACTGGCGGTCCTTTTTCTGTCTGTTGTGTCATAAAAATCTCTTACTCCTCTTCTAATTTCTGACGTAGTATCATAATCATCATTTTGTAACTGTTCAGTACCCTTCACAGTCACATCATTTTTTCTTGTTGTTTTGCCCGGAATGTTCCCTTCCATCTCAAGACAAATCATCGGCAATTTTATATAAATAAGAGCGGCCGCTTTTCCCGATCCGCTCTACCACCTCCATAAAATAAAGAATATTTAGAACAAGATGAGCCGTTTTTAGCGGAATCCTAGCCGTTTGCACCAAATCCGCTGAAGTGAAAGTAACAGGAAGCTCATAAGGCAGAAACTGCAGATAGATAATCTTCCCCTTCTTTCGATAATTACTTCATCGAATAAGGCCATGGAATCCTGTCATAAGCGGCAAGAACCTCTTCTTTTTATCGGCACTCCATCCGTTTAACAGGCGATATTCCTCCACATCCATTATAGGGAAAACAAAACTTCAGGTTTCCATGCTTTAAGTAGGATTTAATACGGTAGAGTTCCTTAAATGCCTGATAAGCGCTGCCTCAATCCGCGGACTCTTTCTCCTTCTTCGAAAATTCTCCCGTCTCTTCATCGATCCAAATAAGCCACTTCGTATGAGGAATCGGATAGACGACTGTTACCGGATGTCGTTCCAAAAATACCTCTAATTTCGTACGTATTTTATTGGAAATTCCCATTTTGGATCTCTATGATTTCCTTACCCGTAGAAAATATCCGCAACATAATGCTCCAACACAATCTCATGTGTTTGTTTCCAGTCCCGGAGCATAATAATTCTTTAAAACTGCATGTATGCCGTTTTTCCTGTAAAGTTCCGATTCCTGCGCGGCTTCTTTGGATACCGATTATTTTTATTTTTTGCTTCTTCAAATCGCTTTTCATCCATAATTGCGTTTTTATTTAGCGGATTCTTTCAGGGAGATCCTACTTTTTCTGAACCTTACGCAAGAGTCTTAGTCGCATAATAATTCGCCTTTATCTGCGCATTCTCTTTGATTACGGCATCGATATATGTTTTATCCTGAAGCAGTTCCTGATAACATTCTTGCACAGGCTTTAACACACTCACGCTACGGATTCGCCTACCGCAAGCTTGAAGTCGCCGTATCCCTTGCCGTCCGAACTCCTTCTCCACTTCCTCTGCGCTCTTTCCGGTACATGTGGAATAAATATCGATAAGATTACGAATACCCGGCTGTTCCTCCCTATATTCTTACAGTACCCTTCCGGAATCCGTTACCGCTCGCTTGAATTTGCGGATAATCGTATCCGGATCGTCCATCAAATAAAATACTCGCATTAGGATTCTCATCGGATTTGGACATTTTCTTAACCGGATCTTGCAGACTCATAATTTTAGCGCCCGATTTGCCGATATAAAGGCTCCGGAACAGTGAATACATCTCCGTAAATCGCATTAAAGCGTTGTGCGATATCTCTTGTGATTTCCAAATGCTGCTTAATTGATCCTTTCCAACTTAGGAACTACATCCGACTGATATAATAAAATATCCAGCAGCCATAAGTACCGGATAAAAGTGAAAAGGCCGGCATTGATATTATCCGCATGTTTGGAAAGACTTGTCTTTGAACCTGTGTCATGCGGTTCAGCTCACCCATATAAGTAAAACAATTCAATATATCCATGAAAAAGTTCTGTATGTCCGGATACATGAGATTGATAGTAAATACAATTCTTCTTCGGATCCAAACCTGCCGCAATGTATAAGGTCAGTAAGTTCCTCGCTCTTTTGCGAAGCTCCGCCGGAGTCCTGGCGGACTGTTATGGAATGTAAGTCTACAACGGAATAAAAACATTCATATTCGTCGCTTAAGGTCACCCAATTCTTAAGTGCACCCAGATAATTACCGAGAGTCAAGGTTCCCGTTGCCTGCATTCCGCTGAAAAGTATCTTTTTACCATCTATCATGATATTGCCTCCAAAGTTTAAGTATATGCATTTTTTCGAATGTAATAAGTGTAGCATTGCGGCAAGAATTCGTCAAGGAAGGAACTCCCTATGATATGAAAAATCCGAGACACCGTCCCGGATTTTCACTTTACTTTATTTCCTTCGAACAAGGCTACTCTTCACATCCACATGTAGTTCCCTGAGCATAGGGATTATATCCTCTGCGCAAATCATCACCATAGAATTCATTCATCTGTCTGTTATCAAAGCGCTGCTCCGGACGTGACCCTCTATCATCTTCACAAGGCTTTTTGTCCGGAATATCCTCACTGCATCCCCATGTACTGCCTCTGTTGCCCGAAACATTTCCACGGCCTGTATCATTGCAGCCTGCATTACCTCTACGTACGTCATCATTTCGTCCGCAAGGTTTCCGGTTCCAATCCGTATCGCCGCCCACACCATTATTATTGCCACAGCAACAAAGTAAAAGTAATAAAATAAGACAATTCATATTTTTCAACTCCTTTATGATATGCTTTATTTTATGTGCCATCTCATAAAGGGTTACTTTTTCAATGTTTAATTTAAGACCTTTTTTCTAATGTAAGCGAATGTTTCTGCTTCTCCCTTTTCCGCAAGCATATGAAGAAGCTTCTCTAATAGCACCTTTGTCTTCTCATGGAGCGGTGCCGGATCCTTGCCTTTCAGATAATATTCGAGAGGTGCCCGGTCTGTATAATTTCCTTTTACGGTATACTTTACACGCTGCAATACGATCCATCAGCATCTCTACAATATAGCGATTAGGCATAGGCGCCGGTGCCATGCCTCCGGCAATATTCTTCGTACTATAGTCAAGCCAGTATTCATAGTGGTGTTTATTTCTTCCCTTATGATGGAGCCAAGCGCTGGAATATCCGATATTTTCCCGCTCCGCATTGTTCGGGCTTCTATCCCCTTGATAATATTTCGCCCCTACAAGGAATTCTGTGAGGCTATACTTGGACAAGTCATGAACCAATCCCCTGCCAATAAAGGCCCACTCGAAAGCAGCCTTTCATCACAAGATATCTATGATAAGTAATTGTTTTAAAATGCTTCCATATTTTCATAATTCTAACTGCCTTTTTTGATGTGACGTCCTTTCTTTTGTCTTGAAATGTAAATATGAACTGTACGCGGAGGTACTTCGATGCGCGGTCTTGCTCCTCCCTGTATCTGCATTTCTTCTTCTATTTTATTGCTGGTTTCGCTCGTATCCGTAAGCAGACACCATTCCATATCTTTGGGTAGCTTCGGAAGCGCGAAAGTGCTGGGAAGCCAATACATATTATAGGCGATATAAAAGAAATTGTCATCTTTTTTTTCCGCAGTTTTCCCATAGAATCCGCAGTACATCACTCCTGCATAACGGCTGTGACCTCCGAAATCCGGCCGCCACGCTTCTTCTCCATGGTAAGAAATATCGGGGTAGCCGCAGCCCATCGTATCGAGAATCTTAAATTCCTTCTCATTGCGAAGCACCGGATGTTGCCTTCTCAACGCAATCAGTTCCTTCATATAAGAAAAAATTTTCTTCCCCATTCCGGTCATATTCCATTTTATAAAACCAATCTCATTATCCTGACAATAGGGATTATTGTTCCCATATCTCGTATTCCCCAGCTCATCTCCACTATAAATAAGCGGAGTTCCCTGGGCCGAAAAAAGCATAACAAGCGCATTTTTTATCTGTCTGAGGCGAAGCTCCTGAACTGTCTTCTTTCTCGTAATTCCCTCGACACCACAATTCCATGTGAAGTTATAATCATTCCCATCCTCATTGTCTTCCCCATTGTCTTCATTATGCTTCCTATCGTAGGAAACCATATCGGTCAACGTAAACCCGTAATAATTCGTCACATAATTAATGATACCGTGACGAGAAGGGTTCTGACGCTGTAACTCCATAAAATAGGAAAGAGCATTATCATCACCCTTTAAGAAACGCCGTGCCGCATACATATAATCATCCTTATAAATGGCAAGATTTTTATATGCCGGTTCCTGTGTTCCATAAATATCATCGAAAGGAAAATAATCATAGAATATCTTAGTCTCGCAAAGTAAAGGATCTGTGGCTATAACATGAAGCGGAATTCTCTCCCCCTTTAGATGTACGCCATCAATGTGATATTCCAACACCCAATATTTGATGGCATCCAGAATAAGTCCCGGCTTTACAGATTTCGGAAAATAGAATTGTAGAATCACTTCTATTCCATTCCGGTGCAGCTCCTTTACCATATCCTTTACTTCTATGGAAGCATCCTTATGAAAACTAAATGCTGCTTTGGGAGCAAAATAATAGCCTTCTATATATCCCCAGCAATTATATCGTTCTTCTTTTTCGGAGCCTTCTTCTTTCAAGCCTTCCATAGGAAGGGCAAGTCTTTGTATCGCTTCTTCCATTGTAGCTGCCTGAGAAGAATAGACACGCTCCTCTTTACTTCTCACCTCATTAAATTCATAAGCAGGCATTAGTTCCACCGCCGTAATGCCGAGTTCTTTTAAATGAGGAATTTTTTCTATAAGGCCCTGATAAGTTCCTTTATGAGCGATTCCCGATGACCTATGCTTCGTGAAGGCCCGCACATTCAAACAGTACAAGATGCTGTTTGAATAAGGAATCTTCAAGGGCTTATCTTCCTCCCAGTCATAAGAATCTATGAGAAATCCACCTCTGAGCACCTCATCACAAGTTCCCCATTTAGAATGGCCACAGATGACTTTGGCATAGGGATCTGTAACAATACGTCCTCCATCATAAAAATTATACTCATATCTTTTAGCATCCAGGTTTTTAATTACCATACAAAATATAGAGCCGAATTTATTTATCCTGTCAAAAGGAATTCTCGTCTCTTCTTTTACATTTTTATCGTACAAAATGAGCCCACACTCCATCTCACTTTTCATAGCAACCGAAAAATAAGTACGATTATTCTCTATTGTCACTCCTAACGGATACGGTCTGCCTATTGCATTTCTGTCAATTGTATACATATTTTCCTCCATCCGCTAATATCCGCATTTTTCTGCATATTCTGCCTGTGTCATTTTTAAAGTATATCATAAAAAATTTTTTATGTGTAAAAATACGGAAAAAATTATTGATTAATGTTTGGTGCACTAGTACAATAAAGACATATAACATGCTATCAATGTTAATAAAATCTGAACTACCGGAAAAGAAAGGAGTTTTTATGGAAAAAGAACGGAACAGCCAGGTAGAAGGCGAAGAATTTGATGATGAGGAAATAACTGTCGAACTAGACTTAGAAGACGGTTCCCATGTTGTCTGTGCGGTTATTACAATTCTTGAAGTGCAGGAAAAAGATTATATTGTTCTTTTACCGTTAGATGAAAACGGAAAGAATACAGATGGAGAAGTATGGTTCTATCGTTACATCGAAGATAAGGATGATGAAAATGCAGAACCGGAACTTTCATTCATTGAATCCGATGAAGAATATGAAATTGTTGCCGATGCATTTGATGAATATTTGGACAATGTAGAATTTGATGAAGTTGTAGAATAATATAAATTTCCCATAGAATAAAAAGACTTTTTACGAGCAGTTCAGTTCATTTGCCGTCAAGAGTCTTTTTTAATTTGACGATAAATGCCGATGGCTCGTTGCAATATAGAATTTCAAGATGTTCCTTGGCTCTTGTCATAGCCACATAAAGAAGCCTTCGCTCCTCTTCTATTTCCTCCGGTTTTATCGCTCGTTTCCCGGGCATCTTCCCTTCTCCGATATCCAGAAGATAGACATTATTATATTCCAATCCTTTGGAAACATGCATCGTCAGAAGCTGAACACCTTCCCTTTGTTCCGGTTCTTTCCCTGCCCGTTCCATCAGCGATACATATTCATCGATCGCCTCTTTCCATGCAGAAAAACTACGATATTTTATCGCTTCCTTTTGCAGTTCCTGTAAGATTTCTTCCATTTCTTTTCTCTCTTCTTTGTCTTTGCCTTCACATATGTACTTTTTATAATCCATATTCTTGCAAATATAATCGATAGCAAGATAAGGGCGGAGCGAAGAAATTCTCTTAAGATCCCTCCATAATTGCTTTACAGTCTCTTGCATTCCCATATTGGAGTGCGAAGAGCTTCCCAAGCCTTTATAATAATCGAGTAATAATTGCTCCGTTATCAGTGGATCGGGAATTGCTTGTCTGCTAATATACCTGGATGGCTTATTCATGAAACGAAGGAAATCACTCCGATTTCCACCCTTTTTACCCCCTATAAAAACATCCCTGGCAAAAGAAAGAACCGCTATCATATCTTTCGCCACCGCATGCTGAAAGAGATGCGTTCCTCTCTCTTTCATATGAAAAGGAATCCGAAGGGAGGCTAGCGTTCGGGATAAAGCACCAACCTCTGCATTGGTGCGATAAATAATTGCACTTTGAGTAAGTTCTTCTATTGTTTTACCTCGCAATTGACCGGAAAGATAGGCAAGCTCCTCTTCTCTCGTAGAAAAAGAAATGATGCTAACCGTGCCTCCCTCGGCCTTATTTGCTTTCAGCTCCTTCAAAAAACGTTCCTTATTATCATTAATGACCATTCCTGCAGCTTCTACAATATGAGGACCACTTCGGTAGTTGATAGTAAGCGTTAACTGTGAAGCCTGTGCATAGTCTTCCATAAACTGCTTCATAATACCGGGACCTGCACCGCGAAACCCATAAATTGATTGGTCATCATCTCCCACTACAAACAAATTATTCTGAGGAAGTGCAAGTCGGCATAAAATACGGTACTGCATAGGGGAAATATCCTGGAATTCGTCGACTAAAATATGAGTAAAAGTATTCTGCCAAAAGGAAAGGATTTCAGGTCTTTCTTCTAACAGTTTATCACATAAAAGAATCATATCATCGAAGTCAATTTTATTCTCCTCTCTCATCATACGACAATATTCGTTATAGATAAATGGAAATTGTTCCTTTATCTTTTCTTCAAAATCATAAAAGAAACTTACACTCTCCATATCTTCAGAACATCCGCCATTTATTTTAATATGAGCGATACTTTTAATCAGTTCGTTACATAGTTCTGCGTTTTCTGCTTCTCCACTTTTTATTTCACGCAAAATATGGTTGATATAGTTTCGCTTTTCCTTGAGGAGTAATTATTCTCAGGCCTGAATAAGCCGATTGTTTGAGAATATGATAATAGATCGCATGAAAAGTACCGAAACGGACTTCGGGATAAGCCTGCTGTGTCAGAGCAGAAAAACGTTCCTTCATCTCCATTGCCGCTGCTTTTGTAAATGTAATCACAAGAATATGATCGGGAGATATCCCATGATGCCGAATCAGATGACGAATTCGACGGATAGTAAGATATGTTTTGCCGCTCCCCGGCCCTGCAAGAACTTGCAGGGGACCGGAAGCGTGCTCTATTGCTAAGGTCTGCGCCTTATTTTCATTTGCTGCCAGCATCTTTTAACAGCTCAATACCTTTCTGAATCCGACGGATGGACTCCTCTTTCCCGAGAATCTCCATAATCTCCGTCGCTCCGGCAGGCGTCATCTGTTTGCCGGATACCGCTGTTCGAATCGGCCACATCGCATAACCGTTTTTACAGCCCTTTTTCTCCACATAAGAAACAAGCATCTGGTAGAGAGAATCGTTATTGAAAGCTTCCTGCTCTTCAACAAGGGGAAGCAGTTCTTCCAATACTTCCAGCGATGATTCCTCTGTTGTTTTCATTTTCTTATGAATATACATAGAAGTATCGTAGGCTGGCAACTCTTCGAAAAAGTCTATCATTCCTTCGATATCGGGAAATACTTCAATTCTCGTTTTTACCATCTCAGCAATCTTTTTTAAATCCAGGCTCTTCTTAATGACCTTCTTCAAATATGGCTCCGCCATCTGATAAAACCTGTCGAAGTCCATTGCTTTCATATATTCGCCATTCATCCACTTTAACTTCGTATAGTCGAACACGGCAGGGGATTTGGATAGATGCTTATAGTCAAATACCCGAATCAAATCCTCTAACGAGAATATTTCCTCTGTACCTTCCGGACTCCATCCGAGCAACGCAACGAAGTTAACGATTGCTTCCGATAAGAATCCTTGTTCTACCAAATCTTCATACGAAGAGTGACCGCTGCGTTTGGACAGCTTATGATGGTCCTCATCGGTAATAAGCGGACAGTGTACATAAACAGGCACTTCCCAGCCAAACGCCTCATAAAGACGGTTATATTTCGGAGAAGAAGAAAGATATTCATTTCCTCTTACTACGTGTGTAATTCCCATCAAGTGATCATCCACAACGTTAGCGAAATTGTAAGTCGGGTAGCCGTCGGACTTAATGAGTATCATATCATCAAGTTCCGTATTATCTACGGTAATATCTCCATATATTTCATCATGAAAGGTCGTTGTTCCTTCCGTGGGATTGTTCTGCCTGATAACATAGGGAATTCCTGATTTGAGCTTCCCTTCCGCTTCTTCTTTGGATAAATGTAAGCAGTGTTTATCATATATATTAATCTCTTTACCGGCTACAGTCTGGGTTAAAGAAGAAAGTCTTTCCTTATCACAAAAGCAATAATAGGCCTCTCCTCTTTCAATTAGCAGCTTCGCATATTCCAGATAAATTCCTTGTGCCTGACGTTCGCTCTGAACATAAGGACCTACTCCCTTATCCTTATCAGGGCCTTCATCGTGAATCAGTCCCGTCTTTTCCATCGTACGGTAGATGATTTCCACTGCGCCTTCCACATAACGTTCCTGATCAGTATCCTCAATACGAAGAAGGAAATCTCCTCCTTCATGCTTTGCAATTAAATAAGCATACAATGCTGTCCTTAAATTGCCTACATGCATGCGTCCTGTAGGACTCGGCGCATATCTCGTTCTTATTTTATCCATAATTATAATCTTGCTCCTTTACTTCTATTCTTTATCCGGTATTTTCTTCGCCGCAGCGGCCTTGAAACCGGCCACTTCTTTTGCCGCCTGCGGAATGGCAATATTCGTTCCTGCACCGGCAATACATCCGCCCGGACAAGCCATCCCCTCGATCAGGCAGCCATTTTTCTTGCCTGCTTTCGCCAGCATCAACATCTTTTTACATTCTGTAAGACTTTCTGCATGTTCAATCTTAACTTCTGTATCAGGATAATACTCACGAATACATTCCTCGATGGCACTTGCCACGCCGCCGGCCACACCATATCCACGTCCGGCTCCTGTAGCATCTTCCATCTTATCCATTTCGCTGAATTCATTCAAATCAATGCCCTTCGCTTCGAACATTCCGGCAAGTTCTTCAAAGGTAATAACAAAATCCACATCAGAACGTACCGTTCTTCTGGAAGCCTCCAGTTTCTTAGATGCACAAGGTCCAATGAAGACAACGCTGGCATCGGGATGATCTTCTTTTATCTTTCTGGCTGTGGCTACCATAGGCGTCAGCGCATTTGATATTTTATCAATGGTCTCAGGGAAGAACTTCTTGGCCAACATTGACCATGATGGACAACATGAAGTTAACAGAAAAGGAAGCTCTCCCGTTGCTACTTCATGCACATAGTGCTCTGCTTCTGCCATCGCTCCCATATCGGCACCGATAGCCGTCTCATAAATATCATAAAATCCCAGTTCCTTTAAGGATGCCTTAATTCTATCAGGCGATACCTTCGGCCCGAACTGTCCCACAAAAGCAGGTGCTACCTGAGCTACAATCTTTCTACCGGACTGCATCGCACGAATTAATTGAAAAATCTGTGATTTATCGGCAATAGCACCGAAAGGACAGCTTACCATACACTGTCCGCAGGAAACGCACAAATCGTTATCGATGAGCGCTCTTCCTCTATAGTCATTTTTAATTGCATTCACTCCACAGGCATCGAGACAAGGTCTCGTCTGATGAAAATCGCATCATAAGGGCATACTGCCTTGCATTTTACCGCATTTAATACATTTCTCCTGATCGATTACAGACTTACCATTCCTCATGGATACCGCTTCCTTGGGGCATACCTCCCGGCAAGGATGAGCGAGACAACCCATGCACTTATCCGTTACTTCATAACGATTCTCCGGGCAGGCGTTACAAGCAGAAGGAATCACCTGCATTAACGGAGGTTCATAATATTTCTCATCGATATCGCTTTCTGCCAATCCCTGTGTTACGTGAACCGGTGCATCCTCCGGACGAAGCGAAAGTCCCATCGCCAACCGGATCATCTCTCTTACTACCGCACGTTCCCTATAAACATTTCCATATGGGGATTCATCATAATCCACAATCTTGTAAGGCAACGCCTCCACATCATTAATTAAATCCGTTGAATGATAGGCTAAATTAGAAACCTCCTTGAATATGCGTCTTCTGATTTTTCGGACTTGCGTATCGATACCTCTCATAACGTTCTCCTTATCCTCAAACGGGAAATTCCCGCATCTCATATAACAATTAAAACAATATTGTTAACATTTTATCATTATCAGCATGTACTATTTTTACATAAACCCCCGAGGAAATCAAGGCATTTTTTCTCTTTTTATGATATTTTTTGTCTTGTTTTCTTATGATTTATTGTACTATTCCGAATGTTCGATAAATATGCATATATACAAACACGTCAAGAAGTACCTGTCATATAATGTATCAAATATATTCTAATTTAATGAAGGGAGTTTTATGCAGGACTATAATTTTAATGAATATTTTGACCGCTTTCCTGTAGCTATGGCATATGTGCCCTGGCAGCATTTAACTCAAATCTACGAGGACTTGGATAAAGCTTATTGTCTTGGAACCATTTTCCCGGAACTGACAAAACCTTTCACGGGAAGGAGATGCGTAAAATGAATCAAAAAATGAGTGCAGAGCAGGAAAATATGCTGCATAATATCGGCGTTATCGATTTCGTTACGGTAGAAATGACGCTGTATCTTGACACTCACCCAATGGACAGAGAGGCCATGGAATATTTTAACCATTATATGCGCATAAAAAACCAGATGATGCGTGATTATGCAAACAAATACGGACCTCTTTCTCTTTCTGTCGCAGACACAAGCTGTAAAGAGTGGAAATGGGCAGTGCAACCGATGCCTTGGGAAGGAGGATGTTAGTAAATGTGGAATTATGAAAAACGATTGCAGTTTCCTGTGAAAATCACCCAGCCCAATGCAAAACTTGCCCAAGTAATCATGAGCCAGTTTGGCGGTCCCGATGGCGAGCTGAGTGCATCCATGCGTTATATCTCACAAAGATATGCGATGCCTTACAACGAGGTCGCTGCCCTGTTAACTGATATAGGAACAGAGGAACTGGCACATCTCGAGATGGTATCTACTATCGTACACCAATTAACGAGAAATCTCTCTATGGAAGAAATTGAGAATTCCGGCTTCGCTAATTATTATGTGGATCATACCGTAGGAATATGGCCCATGGCGGCGGGAGGTATTCCTTTCAACTCTTGTGAATTCCAGTCAAAAGGTGATCCCATCACTGATTTAGTGGAAGATATGGCTGCAGAACAAAAGGCCAGATCGACCTATGATAACATTTTACGACTGATTCATGACCATGACGTAGCCGAACCGATTCGCTTCCTTCGCGCCAGGAGATTGTACATTTCCAACGGTTCGGAGAAGCTTTGAGAATTGTCCAGGATAAGCTGGATTCCAAGAACTTCTATGCCTTCAATCCTGCCTTTGACCGGTGTCCGAAATAACCGCAATTCTTGTTATACGCAAAAAGGTCGCGAGTTATTTCTTATAGAATAAAAAACGGATTTCAAATCTTGTAGAATTGAAATCCGTTTTGCTGTACTTATTTTGTCCAATGAGCTAATGCAAATTATGCATTTAATCTCTTTTCTAACGCTTCAAGCTGATTGTGAAGTTCCTTCGGAAGCTCATCGCCGAACTTAGCATAATGCTCCTTAACGGACGCTACTTCGCTCAACCATTCATCTTTGTTTACCTTAAGCAGTTCTTCCATATCGTGTTCGCTTACGCCTTCAAGTCCGCTGATATCTAAAGCATCCTTTGCAGGCATGAATCCGATAGGAGTCTCTACTGCATTATCTTTTCCATTCGTTCTTTCGAAAATCCATTTCAGAACACGGCTGTTCTCGCCGAATCCAGGCCATAACCATTTGCCGTCATCATCTTTGCGGAACCAGTTAACATAGAATATTTTAGGTAATTTATCTTCGCTGGACTTCTCTCCGATTGCGAGCCAATGTTTTAAGTAGTTACATACATTGTATCCGAAGAAAGGAAGCATTGCGAAAGGATCGCGGCGAACCTGTCCGATATTGTTAGAGATAGCTGCTGCTGTAATCTCAGAACCCATGATGGAACCAAGGAATACACCATGTTTCCAATCGAAGCTTTCATGAATAAGAGGAATCGTCTTAGGACGACGTCCACCGATTAAGATAGCAGAAATCGGAACGCCTGCAGGGTCTTCCCAATCGGAAGCGATGGAAGGACACTGATAAGCCGGTGCTGTAAAACGAGCATTCGGATGAGCAGCCGGTTCCTTGGAATCCGGTGTCCAGTCATTGCCTTTCCAGTCAATAAGATGATCAGGAGCCGGTGTTCCAATGCCTTCCCACCATACATCTCCATCATCGGTAAGAGCTACGTTAGTGAAAATAGTATTCTTCTCAATGCTGTGCATAGCGTTGGGATTGGAATCGAGGGATGTACCGGGAGCTACGCCGAAGAAGCCTGCTTCCGGGTTGATCGCATATAAACGTCCGTCTGATCCGAATTTCATCCACGCAATATCATCTCCAACTGTCTCTACCTTCCATCCGGGAATTGTAGGAACGAGCATTGCAAGATTCGTCTTACCGCAAGCACTTGGGAAAGCGCCGCAAACATATTTAGTCTCCCCTTCCGGGCTTGTCAGCTTAAGGATCAGCATATGTTCTGCCAGCCAGCCTTCATCGCGTGCAATAACAGAAGCGATTCGAAGAGCAAAGCATTTTTTACCTAAAAGAGCGTTTCCGCCGTATCCGGAACCATAAGACCAGATAAGTCTTTCTTCTGGGAAGTGGCTGATATATTTCTTATCGATCGGTGCACAAGGCCATGTAGAATCTTCTTGTCCTTCTGCCAAAGGAGATCCAACGGAATGCAGACAAGGAACAAATTCACCGTCAGCGCCTAATACTTTTAATACTTCAGCACCGATACGAGTCATAATACGCATGTTGATAACTACATATGCACTATCTGTCAATTCAATTCCAATTTTGGATATCGGGGAGCCAATCGGTCCCATAGAATAAGGGATTACATACATTGTTCTGCCTTTCATGCAGCCTTTATATAAGCCCTTCATCGTTGCTTTAAGTTCATCAGGTTCTACCCAATTATTCGTAGCTCCTGCATCTTCTTTAGCCTTAGAAGCAATGAAAGTTCTATCTTCTACACGTGCTACGTCAGAAGCATCACTTCTGAACAAATAACATCCGGGACGTTTCTCCTCATTTAATTTGATTGCCATCCCGCTGTCAACCATCATCTGAAGCAGACGTTCGTTTTCTTCCGCAGAACCGTCACACCAATAAATATCATCTGGTTGACACATGTCGGCCATTTCTTTAACCCACTCTAGTAACTTCTTGTTCTCTGTCATATTAATCTCCTTTTTATAATTTTCTCCCTATTTAAGCAGTATCAGCAAAATGACTATAATTCCCGCGACTTACAATTAAATGGGAGTTTTTTTCGTTGATTATACTAAGAATAAACATACACCTCGTCTATTATAATGAAAATTCTCCAAAAATGCTATAGCTATCTTAAATTTTATGAAAATTTTAACTTTTCCGGCAAGATTTCTTGCCACGCTCTTTATAATGTAAGAGACGGCGGAAATTTATAAACACGGGCAGCAAGCTCTGAATCTAAAAGATATAATCCCTTAGCATCCGTTCCGAACAAATCATATTTTTTAATATTTTCTTCGGCATTCTTCTCTTCTTCGTTCTGTTCCTGAACAAACCAGTTCAAAAATTGCATCGTTCTATAATCCTTTTGTTCATGTGCAAGACCATAAATTTCATGAATTCTCTCCGTCACCTTTAATTCGTGTTCGAACGCAGCAACAGTAGGCTCTCTGAAATCGCTATAGGTCTTATTCGGAGCCTTTATATCTTTGAGTTGTATTTTCTCGCCATTATTCAACATATAATCCATGAACAGCATCGCATGGTCGCGCTCTTCCTGAGCCTGGATCTTGAACCAATTGGCAAAACCATTTAGATTGTTGTCCGCATAGTAATTGGAAATATCAAGGTATAAATATGCAGAGAATAATTCATAATTGATCTGATCCGTTATTTTCGCCGCAATTTCTTTGTTAAGCATAACACTACCTCCTGTTTTTTCTTATTATATTGGATTACTATTACCACATATATGAATTCTACCATTTCAAAAATACTTATTCAACATCTATTTCATATTTCATACTTATCTATTTATTTTTCTTCAATTGGTAATGCTGCCATGAACTTCCATTGTAATTGAATTTTTTTTATGATAATATCTGCTTGTAACATATTTGTAACATATTTGTAATATTTGCGAAATGTATCATTACATCTGATTCATTTCACAGAAATTACAGTAATTCATGAAAAAGTTCACAAAAGGAAAGTGAGGAAAAATATGAACCTATTACCAAGTTTACTTGTAGCCACTACCATAATCGGAGGAGGAAGCTTTTCTTCTAACGCCTGTCCTGATACTAGCCAGCTGCAAAATCAATTACAGAACCAACTGAATAGTAACCGCACCACACAGCAGACAATTGTAGGAAGCGCTTCCGATTTGGAATCTATTTTGAACCAATTGGGTGTTGACGCTAGTTCCATCAAGGACTGTCTGCCGGAAACGACTCAACCCGAAGCCAACGCTCCTGATATCAAGGTTCCCGGAACAGGCACGGAAACTCCTAATATTAATACTCCCGACTGCGACATAAAAGTTCCCGATACCAATACCCCCGATAGTGGTACTAAGGTTCCTGATACCAATACTCCTGACAGCGGTACTAAGAATCCAGGTACTAATACCCCTGACAGCGGTACTAAAGCTCCCGATACTAATACTCCTGACAGCGGTACTAAGAATCCGGGTACGAGTACTCCTGATAACAGCACTAAGAATCCGGGTACTAATACCCCTGATAGCGGCACTAAGAATCCAGGTACTAATACCCCTGACAGCGGTACTAAAGCTCCTGATACCAATACTCCGGGAAATGGAGGTTCTAACTCTGAAAGCAACGCTAATAAGAGCTATGTAGAGCAAGTGCTGGACCTTGTAAATGCTGAGCGTGAAAAAGCGGGACTTTCTGCCCTTACGATGAAGGATGATCTAAATGCTGCCGCATTGATCCGCGCGAAAGAAACGACCCAATCCTTCTCCCACACGAGACCGAACGGCACTTCCTTCGCTACTGTTCTTAAAGAGAATAATATCAGCTATCGAACTGCCGGTGAAAATATTGCATGGGGACAGTCCACACCTGAAGAAGTCGTAACCGCATGGATGAACTCCGAAGGACACCGCGCTAATATATTAAATAAGAGCTTCACTTCCATCGGTGTAGGTTATTATGTATCCAATAACACTCCTTATTGGTCACAGCTTTTCACAGCTTAAACGTTATAATCTAAATCAAAAAAGTTAAGTTATAATGATTAAATACTTCATAAAACAGAAAACGACCGCGCTTTTATCCCTTCAGGATAAGAACGGTCGTTTTCTGTTTTCTATATCACTGCTATTTTTCTATCTCGTTTCTCCCATAAAGAAAAGTGCTATCGTTCCCGGACCTGCATGGGCACCTACTGTCGGACCTATATGGTTAATCATGAAATTGTCAATTCCAAATCTCGCCTTGACCTCATCCCGGACAAACTCCGCATCCTCCAATGAATCTCCATGACTAATAAAAATAATATCATTCTCATCCCGATATTTTCCAATCTTTTCTTCCATAAAATCTACCAATGCATTCAGAGACTTTTTACGTCCTCTCACTTTGGAAATCGGAATTAGATGACCTTCATCATCCACATGAAGCACCGGCTTTACTCCTACAATCGTTCCAACGACTGCCGCCGCCTTGCTTACGCGCCCACCGCGGTATAAATGATTCAAATCATCCACTGTAAAAATATGTACCAGGTGAGGAATATTTTCCTCTACCCAGGCAACTGTCTCCTCCATGGATTTTCCGTTCTTCTTTAGTTGTACCGCTTTGTCAACGAGAAGTCCTTCACCCATCGATGCACACTTCGTATCCACCACGGTAATCTTGCAGCCGGGATTATCTTCCATCACCATTTCTGCCGCAAGACAAGCACTGCTATACGTCCCGCTCAGTCCCGAGGAAAAGCATAAATACAATAATTCCTTCGTTTCTTTTAAATATTCCTCAAAATATTCTTTACACTCTTCGGGATTCACTTGAGAAGTCATTGTCATGTTCCCCTGACGCATCAACTCGTAAAATTCCTTCCAATCAAGTTCATGCCCCTTACCGTAAGTTTCTCCCTTAATAGTATAATTAAAAACCATCAGGCCCAAATTGTTTTCTTCAATATAGCTTAATGGCAAATCTGCCGTAGTATTTGTTATAATTTTAAAATCTGCCAAGCACCTTTCCTCCTTATCTTTTCCATTTTCACTATTTTACCATTCCTCTCAGAAAAATTCAATTTATTGTTTTTCAGAATGAGGAAGTCGATAACGTAATATTCTTTTTCCTAATTGTTTAAGATTAAATGGAACGAGAGGATACGCATAGCTCTTTCCTGAAATAGTTTTATTCGATAAAATTGACACTATACAAACAATAATTGCTGCAATATATCCGTAAATACCAAAAAGTTGTGTCAAGATCAGATTTAATATCCTCATAAATTTAAGCGCATAGCTCAACTCATAGTTAGGCTGCGTATAGCCGGCAATTGCTACAAACGCCATATATAGCATTACTTCACTATTAAACCAACCGCTATTTACTGAAAATTCTCCTAAGACAAGTGCCGCCATAATACTAAGAGGTGTGCTTAACATATTGGGCGTATTGACCGCTGCAAGACGCAAGCCGTCTATCGCAAGCTCTAATATAAGAAATTGCCAGATTAAAGGAACGTTACTTACCTCTTTTACCGAAATAAATTGAAAACTATCCGGTACCCAAGTAGGATTGTTCATCAGCAGAAGGAAGGTGGGCGTCACAAAATAAGTTAAGAGCGCAATAATAAGGCGCGTTAAGCGAAGATAAGAACCGGTAATCGGAGGGAAATAATAGTCATCCGCCTCTTCTATCACATCAAAAATAGAAGTTGGAGTAATCATAGCTGATGGAGAATTATCCACTAAAATAACAATATCTCCTTCCAAAATCTGTGCAGCCGCAGTATCGGGCCGCTCTGTAAATTTAAACTTGGGAAAAGGATTGAACCACTTCTTATCATATAGACATTCCGCCAAGCTTTCCTGATTCATAGTCAATGCATCCACATGAATTCTACGAATTTTCTCCTGTAATTCATTCAGGAAATCCTTATCCACTCTGGAAGCCATATAACAAAGCACGATATCCGTCTTTGAAGCCTCTCCTGCAGAAAAAACCTCCATGCGAAGATCCGTACTTCTAATGCGTCTTCGAATCAAAGCAGTATTAAAAATTATAGTTTCCACAAATCCATCCTTAGAACCTCTCAGGGATTTATCCTTTTCCGGCTCCGATACACTTCTTGCAGGATAAGTTCTCGAGTCGATCAACAAGCATTGATCATAGCCATCTATCATAATGACAAAGACACCTGACATAATAAAATAAATGATTTGCTCCCACTCATCCACTAAGTTCACTTCCACATATGGTATGTTCTTCTTTGACATCCCATGGGCATCCTCAGCCATATCTTCCGGCTTTAAGGACATGAAATGCTGCAGCAGCTTCTGCATCAGCTCATCTTTACAAAAACCGTCAATAAAATAAAGACAAGCGCTTCTTCCGCCTATTTGTATTACCCGGTATACCATATCAAAGTTCTCCGGTATTCCCAATTCTTTATTTAAGTATGCCATATTCTCTTCAAGGGAAGCGGATATTGTCCCTTTTTTGATTTGTTCTCCTCCGCTTCTTGTTCCCTTTGACTCTGTCTCCATAAAAAAGCTCCTTCCATTTCATCATAAAATGTGCATGAATTATAATCACATTCTATTATGTCTTGGAAAGAGCTTTTTATACAAATTCTCTGTCTTTGAATACCTTATTGTTTCCCTGTACTGCCGATTCCGCCTCTATCTTCATTTCCAAGAGATTCCATTTCTTCGAAATGCACTATTGGCTGATTTTCTACGATACGAAACTGACAAATTCTTTCATTTACTGAAATATGTGTATCTCTAAGAGCATATGCGGGCATAAACCATTGATCATTATCTCCGCAATAGGAGCAGTCAACTACACCCTGATGATTGGTCTGAATAATACCAAAATTTTTAAAAGTGCTGCTCCTTGGTACAATGTGTGCTTCATAACCTTTCGGAAGTTCCATTGCCACACCGAGGGGAATTAACTTGAATTCCCCCGCCTTTAAGTCTACAGCCTGAGCGGCACGTAGATCAATCCAATCGGATTTTCCCTCAATATAAGTTAATTTGTCAATTTCATCCGTAAAATATTTAATTTTTATCGTTTTCACGCATTTATTCTCCTGTCGTTCTTTTGTCTGTTCCTTAGCTGGAATAGTTTTCACAGTGAAGGACCGGGATGTTCGCATCTTCCTTCAACAAACTGCGCTTCACATCGATTACTCTCTGGTTGCTGCTCCCCTTCCACAGAAGCTTAGGATCTTTTAACTCTACCTTGAACTCGCCGTCCACAAGCACATCCACAAACTGAAGAAGCGGATAGTGATAGATATCCTCCCACGAATCTCCGGTATAGAGCCAGATAGTTTTCGTCGGATATTTCTCCTTAATCTCCTTCATGAATTCGCGTACATCCGAGCGGTTGGCCACATGCAACGGATCGCCTCCTGAAAAAGTAATACCGGAAATATAGGATTTGTCCAACTGCTCGAAGATTTCTTTTTTTGCATTGTCATCGAAAAGCAGCCCTCCATCCGGATCCCAAGTAACAGAATTGTGGCATTCCCTGCAACAGTGCGCACAGCCAGAGACCCATAAAACGACCCGAAGACCGTCCCCATTCAGCATATCGTCCTTGGTTATATTATGATATCTCATTTATATTTACTTTCCTAAAGTATGTAACTTTCGGTCACATGCAATTACATACTCTTCCTTTCCGCAATTTCTGCCATTTTCGCATCGTTAAGTCTTGTATCTCCATGCACACGAGAATAGGACAAGTAACCGTTCATACGGTCAATCTTCGTCAGATTTTTGCTTCCGCAATTAGGGCATACATCCATTTCCAGCTCCTGATGACCACAGTCATCACAATACGCTAAGGACAAGTTCACCCCTTCATAGAAGCCCATATCCATGGCTCTTCGAATCAACGTCTTAATGGCTTCCATATTGTAATCGATCGGATATTTCACATATTGAATTTTGCCGCCATTGGTCAATTCCCAGAATCGGTATTCCAAATCTTGCTTTTCAATCGGCGTAATATCTTCCGTCACATGGCAATGGAAACTGTTGGAAACATATTCCTTATCCGATACCCCTTCCACAATACCGTATTTTGCACGGAACTGCTTTACCTGCAGACCGCATAAGTTTTCTGCCGGCGTGCCATATACCGCATACAGATTGCCATCCGCCTGCTTGTATTCCATCACTCTCTTATTGATGTGTTCTAATACTTCAAGAGCAAATTGACCATCCTCTACCAGCGATTTTCCATTGTACAGTTCCTGCAATTCATTGAATGCCGTAATTCCGAAGCTTGCTGTTGCCGCTTTTAAAATAGGCTTAATTTTATCTGAAAGCTTCAAATTACCGCCGAGGAATCCTCCTTCACAATATGCCAGAGGATTGGTAGAGGCTCTCATTTCTCCCAAATAGGCATAGGTACGCCTATGGAGCTGACGAATCAGATTCAAATAGTAATCTAATACCTCATAGAAATCTCTACTTTCCTGCCTTGCTTTAGCGAGAATCATCGGAAGGTGCAAAGATACTGCACCGATATTGAAACGGCCTACGAATATAGGAGTATCCTTATCATCCGCAGGATTCATTCCCCCCCTTTCATACCAAGGAGATAAAAAGGCACGGCAACCCATAGGTGAAATCACTTTATTATATTGCTTATACATGCTGGCAATATACCCTTTTCCGGTGAGGCTCAGCCAATCAGGATACATTGTCTTAGCGGAACATCTTACGCCTGCTTCAAAAACATCCTCGAGTTCCTTGCCCGGTCCATGAAGGTTCTCATCATATAAAAATACGATCTTAGGGAACAGTACCGGCTTCTTACAGCCCTTCTTCCCCTGCCCTTTTCTTCTTACATCCAATAAACAGATTGTCGCCAGTTTAGCAAAACGTCCCGTACCGATACCTGCAGTTACCGTAATGAAAGGATAATCACCACGGCTGCTCGCTACGGTATTAAATTTATATTCCCATCCCTGAAATCCTTGTTCGAATTCGCGCAACACATCCGCATTCGCTTCTTCCATAGCCTTTTCTTCACTAATACCAAGTCTTTGATATTTCTCTAAGCTATTTTTATAAGTTTTCTCCGCATAGGGTTCTAAAATCTTATCGACTTCCGGTACCGTGAAACCGCCATACTGCTGGCTGGCCGCGCTCAATACGATATCACCAATAACATCGAACGCCACGTCCAGAGACTTAGGCTCGTTATACCATATATTTCCCATCTCGAAGCCGCCGGTCAGAACATTAGCCACATCGAAAAGACAACAATTCATCGTATCACGGCGAGCCGACATATCATGGACGTAAATATAACCATCGCGGCATGCCTGGATCTCCTCCGTCGTCATAAAGAACTTCTGATACAATTCCTTATTGAACTGATTGAAAATAAGACTTCTCTTAGTGGATACAAGAGCACTATCCGTATTAGCATTCTCCTTGTCTCCCACATACATAATGGATTGGCTCTTCTTATATACATCGTCCATCATGCGCACGAAATCCTGCTTATAATTGCGGTAATCACGGTAACTCTTGGCAACGATCGGCTTAATATCTTCCAAAGCCTTCTCCACGATATTATGCATAATCGGAATCGGGATTTCATCCTGTCCCAACCCCATTACTTTATCCACCACATATTTACAAATATGCTGCTTTTCTTCTTCCGTAAACTTCGTCAATGCACGGTATGCACTTTTACCTACTGCATCCACTACCTTCTGTACGTTGAATGCTTCCAGGCTTCCGTCTTTTTTAATGACTTTTACTTCTCTTGGCGGCTTAAATGCTTCGCCATAATCAAATTCCACTACAACATCCCTGTCCATATTAATCACCATCCCTTTCCCTTCATTTAATGATAAAAATACGCATAGCGTGTGTCGAATAACAAACACACCCGCAATGCGTATACACATTCGTTTTATCATATATAAATACTATATATTGTAACAAACATGTAAAATCATTCAACATTTTGTGGTATCCATAGTATAGAATATTAAACAGTTTGTGTCAATAAGAGGATGGTATAAAAAACCACCAAAAAATTCATCCATATTTTTACAGTTTATTACAATTATAAAATTGTTTTGATTTCTTGTAAATTTCTGATCTCATAATCAATTTTTATATCGGAATTATTCTTAAAGCCATTCGGATTATACCAGCAAGTTGTAATTCCGGCCTGATTGCCGCCCAACATATCGCTGCTTAAGGAATCACCTACAATAATCGTTTGCTCCAATCTAAAATCAGGAATACGTGAGAAACAATAATCAAAGTATTCTTTCTGCGGCTTAGGTACTCCGATCTCTTCCGATACGAAGATATCTTCGACGAGTTGATCAAATCCGGATAAACCCAACTTCTTCCTCTGTGTATAAGAAATCCCATTCGTAACAAGATATTGCCGATAACGTCCCTTTAAGCTCTTTAATAACTCATAAGAATCATCCTGAAAGTAATATACACTTCCTAAAGCATCAGCATATTTTTCTTGAAATACTTCCGGATTTATATTCTTTATCCCAACTTTATCGAACAAAGTACAAAAGCGTTCTATGAGCGCATCTTTTTTGGCGATTTCCCCCTTTTCAATACGTTTCCAAAAGCTTTCATTAATTCCTGAATATAATTCGATTATTTCTTCCGTAGCTGTCAGCCCAAATTGCTCAAAACAATGTGCAACTGCATAGCTTTCCGACTTTTTGAAATCGAGCAGAGTCTGATCCACATCCCATAATATAATCTTAAATGTTCCCATATTGACCCCTTTTCTTCCTTAATCTCCATGCAAATTTCCATACAAAAAGGCGTTCATACTTGAACACCCTTAAGCATTTCACTCCTGTGCGCGCCCCTTGTCCTTCATTTCTGAACTCTTCTTCCATTTCACTCCGAGAATACATGCCACAATCACTAATATCGTAATTATTACAACCACAAAAAGATAGGATAAGAAAGCATTCATGAATAAAATCAAATTTGTCATCCCAAGCCTCCTCGTTCAAATACGTCTGTCCATCTGTCCTTTATCATACCATTTCCTGTACATAATCGTCAAGCAGTTCACTTCCATCAGCTGCCGTTGTCGCCAGCATATCACACCGTTCGTTTTCCGGATGGCCATCATGCCCCTTTACCCATGTAAAGGTCACCAGGTGCTGTCCTTTTGCTGCCAATAAGCGCTTCCATAGATCTATATTCTTCACCGGTTTATTTGTACTTGTCTTCCAGTTCTTCTTAAGCCAGCCATCAATCCAGTGCTGGTTAAAGGCATCAGTTACATATTTGGAATCAGAGATAACCTCTACCTCACAAGGTTTAGTGAGTGCCTCCAGGCCGATAATAACTGCCATTAGCTCCATTCGGTTATTCGTCGTTTTCTTATATCCTGCCGAATATTCCCTCTCATGCAGCATTCCTTTTGCATCAATATATTGCAATACCGTTCCATAGCCTCCAGGTCCTTCCGGATTCCCCCTTGCTGCTCCGTCCGTATAAATTGTTACCTTCATTCTTTCTATTTCCTTGCTCTTTTATTTTGTCCACACACCACTTTGTAAAAAGTGTTCTGCCAGCCCTTCTGCATCCAGAATAATATTCTCTTCATATCCCATAACGCGCAAAAGCTTGATAGCATTTCTTGTTGTCGCCCGTCCTTCCATCAGACGATAGTTGAACACTACGTCATCCTCTCTTATTTCTTCTTCAAAGTGGAAGTTGTTATATTTCTCTTCCAAAAGATAAGTTAATTCGATATCGTGAGTTGCCGCAAAACAAATGACATTGTCTTTGGAAAGGCTTTTTAAAATCTGAGTGGATGCCGCAATACGCTCCACCGTGTTCGTTCCCCGAAGTACCTCATCTACAAAACAAAGTATTTGACAGCCCTGTTCTGCCGCTTGATTCAGAATTCTCTTCAATGACTTAATTTCAACAATATAATAGCTGTCCCCGCCGGCCAGGTCATCCTTAAGTGACATGGAAGAAAGGACGCGGCATAGAGTCCCCCTATAATAATCCGCAAGGCAAGTATGAATGGTCTGCGCTAAAATGGCATTGATCGCCACCGTCCTTAAAAAGGTTGACTTACCGGAAGCGTTAGATCCTGTAAGCAGTACGCCCCGCTCCGTATCAATACTGTTTTTAACCGGATGTTCAATTAACGGATGATACACATTCTCCATCCGAAGTGTCCTTTCCTCCGTTAGTTCCGGCAAACAGTAAGAGGACAAAGATGCGCGGTATGCACCGATGGCAATCACCGCCTCCATATATCCGCTAAGAGAAAGCAAACGGTCGATTATTTCTTTATTTTTCCTTACTTCTGCCAGCATATTATTGAACTTTATCAAATCTAAATGAAAGGTCATACGTATATAATCGAGCAGAAGCTCAATCGGATTATTGGATGCATTCATTCTGCCGGGCGACATAATAATATAAGAACCGGCTTGAAATTTATTCATCCTCTTAAGGCAGTTTTTCAATTCCTCAAACTCCCCCTCGAACCCTTCCATCGGCAGCTTACTCATACGTTTTGCACTTCGCAGCAATCTCAGAATATAGCTGAAGCTTATAATATAAGGTTCAATTTCACCCTTTACCCTAAAATAAGTGATAATATTCCAACAAATAACAGTCAGTAAAAGAGTGACACCCACAGGAACTGACGCAAACATCAATACTATAGAAGCTAAGAGGAGCAGGTTCCCGAGATAATGAGTAGTATTTTTCCTCTCCCCGAGAAGCTCTAAATGGTCCAAATAGTCATAAATAGAATACTTTCCAGTCTTTCCCGCCTCTGCAAAAAATATCTGGTATTGTATTCGGCTCTCTTTATTCTCCATGAAAATGCGTACGTGCTCTTCCATCCGCTTAAGCTCTCCTACTTTTTGCCTCGGACTGCGCAGAAGATAATATAAATATTCCTCCCCTGCCGCAGAATAAGCGTAGTTCATTTGTCGGAACACGGCATCCATATTTAAATCATTCCACGTAATATCATCGATCCAAAAGTCTTCCTTACCGTGCTTTTTAAAGTAACCGGCAATCCTTGAGGTATCTTCCACGGTCTGTGCTGTCTGCCTGGGAAGCGCTCCATAGTTTTCATGAAGCCATCGAATAAACTCAGCCTTTTTTCTTTTCTCATCCCAAATCCCCTTGGCCATAATCAACAAAAGAAAAACAAGTACCGTCAAGGCAAATACTATATATTCCATAATTCAAATTCCTGTCCCGGTGCAGAAATCTCAATAATATTTTCATTAAATCTGCTACCGATTTCTGTGCTTTTATACTTTCCTATATAGCCGTATTCCTCCCACAAATGCATAGGGAAAATCCGTTTTGCTTCTGTATGGGAGAGAAAATAATCCATGCCAAGCCCGTAAGCGTCTCCGAGCCTTGGATCGAGCGGCACAAAGGCTAAATCAAAATTCCTTCCATTTATATCATCGATCTCTTTTTTATAGTCCCTCTCCATATTCTCATTAAAAGGAGATGGTTCCCCTTCCCAGTGCCACCAATTTAAATCACCTGCATGATACAGTGTTCTTCCTTCTATCTCTATAATAAAGGCCACTCCTTCATCGGTAGAGCGTAAGGTCTCGATTGTTAAGGGAATCATCTTCGTTTCAGCTCCTACAACCGGAAAAGATAGCTTCTGATTTTTCCCAATCGTAGTTATTTTCTCCTTCACGGCAGGGGAGATATGATTTTTTTCCAGATATTTTTCGCTCAATTTCACATCGCTCGATAGGAAAAAGTGAACGTTGTCATATTGACTGACCAGGTCAAATATTTTAAGACTGAAATGGTCACCATGCTTATGGGATACGAATATATATATCGGCTTCTCTTTCTCCCAACTAGGCAGTTCACCTTTATAATAATCGAATAGGAGAACACAAGTCTCAAGTTCCACAGCAAATCCGCTGTGATAAATATAAGTTACCTTGTAACTGTTCCGTTCCTTCTCAGTTACATGTGAAGATCCATTAAAATCGTGCATGAAATTCCTACAATCCCTTCATTTCACATCTACTATTTAAGGCGGTTAATTATTTCATTAGCCTTTTCATAGATATCATGTGCTTCTTCCCCCACATAAAACTTTCCATCGCGATAAAGAATACGACCGTTAATCATCGTCATCTTCACATTCTGCTTACTTCCGCTATACACGATATTCTTGGCAATATTATTAATCGGCTGCATATTAGGTTGCTGCAAATCGATCATAATAAGATCGGCCAGTTTCCCCGGTGCCAGTACATCCGCATCTTCAAGACACATCGCCCTTGCTCCGTTTACTGTGGCCATTTTCAGAACTTCCATCGCATCTACCGCTGAAGCATCTTTTTCTCTTAACTTAGCAAGTCCGGTAACCAGGAACATCTCGCGAAACATATCCAGAGAATTGTTGCTTGCCGGACCATCTGTCCCAATCGCCACATTGAGCCCTGCTTTTAAGAAATCTTGAATCGGTGCGATACCGCTTGCAAGCTTCGTATTCGAACCGGGATTGGTAACTACATGGATATTCTTCTTCTTGAAAAGGGCGATTTCTTCTTCTGTCAAATACACACCATGATAAATGCCGCCACCATATTCAAACATTCCGAGAGAATCGAGGAAGATTCCGGGCGTCATACCATAACGTTCTACGCATCCTTCCACTTCCTCTTTCGTCTCCGAAAGATGTACATAGACGGGGGCTTTCAATCGATGCGCTAAAGAAGCAATTTGCGCCATTAACTCTTTCGAAGAAGTATACTCCGCATGAAAACCGGGAAGAAAGCTAATGAGAGATTCTTTTTCATTAAATTTTTCATACCATGACTCCATCTGTTCTACCGACTGACTAAAATTATTAACTGCTCCGGTCAACACGCAGCGCATTCCGGTGTCCGAACAAGCGCTCGCTATGGATTCCGGCGTCAAATACATATCGAAGATGGAGGTAACTCCGCTTGTCAGATATTCCAGCACCGCCAGCTTCGTCAAATAGTAAATATCTTCCTGATTCATTTTAGCTTCTACCGGAAACACTTGACCATGCAGCCACTCATGCAATGGAAGGTCATCCGCATAAGAACGAAGAAGTGTCATCCCCGAATGCGTATGCGCATTTTTAAAGCCCGGCATTAAAAGGTTCCTCTCACAATCGATCTCCATATCCCATACAGGTACTTCTTCTTCCTTGCCGGCACCTACATAAGTAATTCTATCCTGCTGTACCCATATCTCACCTTCGAAGATCGGTACAGTTTCCTCCATCGTTAATATTCTCGCATTCCATAAACGAATATTCATAGCGGCAGGTTCTCCTTCCCATTTCCCTTTATCAAGCCAGATTAGCCGGTCCAAAACTCTCCGGCAGCATTTCCTTTAGGGATTTCATATAATAGTCCTCTGTCGTTCTCGCAACGATAATATCGAAATCCGGTCCGCAAAACTCAGCCATCACTTGACGGCATACACCACAAGGAGCAGCATACCCGCTTACTTCCTCTCCTTGTAACGATCCGACAATTGCAATTGCAGCAAACTCCTTCACACCTTCGCTCACCGCCTTAAAAAAGGCTGTCCGCTCCGCGCAGTTGGTAGGGCCGTAGGCAGCATTTTCAATATTGCAACCCGAATAAACATCCCCTTCCTTCGTAAGAAGAGCTGCCCCTACCGCAAAATGAGAATATGGCACATAGGAAAACTCCCTGGCCTTAAGAGCTTTGGCGATTAATTGCTTTATCTTATTTTGTTCTATCACTTTTTTATACCTCGTTAGAATTTCTTTACTGCTTCGGATACGAGCTTCGTGAAAAATGGTGCCGCCTGATCCGCTGCTTCCTGTACTTCTTCGTGAGTCAAGGGATTCTCCGTCATTCCTGCAGCCAGGTTGCATACACAGGAAATGCCGCAAATTCTCATTCCCATATGATTTGCTACAATTGCTTCCACTACGGTACTCATACCTACCGCATCCGCACCCAAAGTACGAATCATGCGGATTTCCGCCGGCGACTCGAAGGAGGGACCTGTTAACTGTAAGTATACCCCTTCTTTCATCGGAATGTGGTTTTCTTTCGCCGTCTCCCTTAAAATATCCTGTAACTCCTTATCATATACAGTACTCATATCCGGAAAACGAGTTCCCAGCTCGTCCATATTCGCCCCAATAAGCGGATTCGGAGCAAAGCAAGAAATCTGGTCGGTAATCATCATTAAATCTCCTGCCTTGAACTCATTATTCACACCGCCGGAAGCATTCGTTAAGAACAAAGTATCAGCACCCATCAACTTCATCAGACGAATCGGAAGCACTACATCTGAAATCGGATATCCTTCATAAAAATGTACTCTTCCCTTCATACATACTACAGGCACATTCCCTACATGGCCGAAAATGAACTTGCCGGCATGTCCCGGAACCGTAGATACAGGAAAGCCTTCGATTTCACTGTAGGAAAGCTCCGCTTCTACCTCGATCGTGTTAGCAAAATCTCCGAGACCTGAGCCGAGCACAATAGCCACCTTCGGCTTAAAATCTATTTTCTCCTTAATACTTTCCAAGCATTTTTGTAATTTTTCATAATTCGCATTCATCATATATACCTCCCAATTTTCACGATCCATACGATCCACGCAGTAAATGCGCAGATCTGCTGAATAGTTACTAAACTATCAATAAAGTAAATATAACACGAGTTCATAATTTTGTACACATTTCATCCCAAAAAAAGTAACTGCCCAGCTCGAAAAGCCAAACAGTCACCTCCCTAATTTATATAATGATGCAAACCATTCCACCGTTGCTGTCATTGACAATTTTCTGCATTGTCTCCTGCAGCTTCACTTGGCTCTCGTCTCCTATCATTGCAATTTTTCCCATAATTCCGTCATTTACAAGTTGTTCCACCGTTTTGCCGAAAATATTGGTTTCCCACATACCTTCTTCGCCCGTTCCCGCTTCGGAAATATAACGAATTAAATCCTGTGCCTGTTCTTCCGTTCCTACGATCGGCGAAATCTCTGTCTCTATATTCGCCCGTATCATATGAATACTCGGGCTTTCTGCCCTAATCTTAACCCCGAACTTATTACCATGGCGAATCATCTCCGGTTTATCCAAGGTAATTTCATCCCTCTCCGGCGTTACCACACCATATCCTTTGCCCCGTACAGAATCTACCGCATGAAGAACCTTTACATATTCCGTTCTCATCTTAGCCATCTGCTGAAGTACCGATAGCAATTGATATTCGCTAGTGATATTTTCTCCGATTAAATCACTTAACATTTCATAGTAGTAGGAATCGTCCACTTCCATGGATACCGTTACACATCCATTAGCCATATTGATTCCATCCACTTTACATTTACGGATATAATCGCTCTCCATTGGGATGCCATTTGCCGCCACATCCTTAACACAGCCGATCTGCCCCATTAATTCTTTAATCTTTCCTATAATATCAGCTTTCATCCGATGGGTATTCGGAAGCATCTCCACCCATTTAGGCATATAGAATTCAACCATAGTGAGAGGGAATTCATATAAAATCTTTTCCATAATGGCATTGATATCTTCTTTTTTTAACTGTTCGCAGTTAACCGGCATGGTGCTCACTTGATATTTCCTGCCGATCTCTTCTGAAAGCCTTATAGCACTCTCTGAATATGGCTTTTCTGTATTCACGAGCACAATAAAAGGCTTATGTATTTTCTTAAGTTCTTCAATGGTACGTTCTTCTGCCGCAAGATAGCTATCCCTCGGAATCTCTCCAAAGCTTCCGTCACAAGTAATCACGATACCGATTGTAGAGTGATCATTGATTACCTTTTTCGTTCCTATCTCTGCCGCCTGAGTGAAGGGAATCTCCTGTGATGACCAAGGGGTCTTCACCATTCTTTCCACATCTTCTTCCATGTGTCCGCTGGCACCTTCCACCATATAACCAACACAGTCAATCAAGCGGACATTAACATTAATATCCTCTCCTAATGTAATCTTAGCAGCTTCTTTCGGGATGAACTTCGGCTCTGTTGTCGTAATCGTTTTCCCGCCCGAGCTCTGCGGAAGCTCATCCTGAGCGCGCATTCTTTCATGCTCTTGCGTCATATAGGGAAGTACCATTACATCCATAAAACGTTTGATGAAAGTGGATTTTCCAGTTCTTACCGGACCTACCACCCCTATGTAGATTTCTCCTCCAGTACGTAATTGTATATCTTTGTATAAGTTATGTGTATGTGAAGCGTCCATAAAAAAAGTTTCCCCTTCCATATTTGCTGTTACAATATATGCAAGGGGAAAAAACATTATTCTATTAATTTTAGCAAGTAATTCTCTTAAAGTTTTTCTTACCGCGCTTTAATACGATACCATCTCCGGCAAGCTGCTCTTTCTCAAATACCGCTTTAATATCTGCAACCTTCTCTCCATCCGCAGTCACGCCGCCCTGTTCTACTGCACGGCGTCCCTCGGAACGAGAAGCTACAAGTCCGGAAGCAACTAACATCGATAAAATATCTATCTTGTTTTCTTCAAAATCTTCCTCTTTCAGAACAACTGTAGGCATCTGTGCCGCGTTGCCGTCTGTAAATAAAGCACGTGCACTTTCCAGTGATTTATTCGCTTCCTCTTCTCCATGAATCATCTTTGTCAATTCAAAAGCAAGAATCTCTTTCGCCTTATTTAACTGGCTTCCTTCCCATTGATCCATCTGTTCGATTTCCTCAAGAGGCAGGAAGGTAAGCATACGAATACATTTCAATACATCCGCATCCGCTATATTTCTCCAATACTGGAAGAATTCAAAAGGAGTAGTCTTATTCGGATCGAGCCATACCGCACCCTTTTGTGTTTTGCCCATCTTATTTCCTTCCGAGTTAAGAAGCAGAGTAATTGTCATAGCATATGCATTCTTACCTAACTTCCGGCGGATAAGTTCCGTTCCTCCCAGCATATTGCTCCACTGGTCATCCCCTCCGAACTGCATATTGCAGCCGTACTTTTGGTATAACACGTAGAAGTCATAGCTTTGCATAATCATGTAGTTGAATTCCAGGAAGCTAAGTCCCTTCTCCATGCGCTGCTTGTAGCATTCCGCCGTAAGCATACGATTTACACTGAAATGAGAACCCACTTCGCGGAGCATCTCGATGTAATTCAGATCCATTAACCAGTCCGCATTGTTCACCATAAGGGCTTTCCCTTCGGAGAAATCAATAAATTTACTCATTTGTTCCTTGAAACAATCGCAGTTATGCTGAATAATCTCAGGCGTCATCATCGTACGCATATCGCTTCTCCCCGAAGGGTCTCCGATCATACCCGTCCCTCCGCCAAGAAGAGCTATTGGCTTATTTCCTGCCATCTGTAATCTCTTCATAAGACAAAGTGCCATGAAGTGTCCTACATGAAGGCTGTCAGCCGTCGGATCGAATCCGATATAAAAAGTTGCCTTTCCATTATTAATTAATTCCTTAATCTCCTCTTCATCGGTAAGCTGAGCCAGAAGCCCTCTCGCCTTTAATTCATCAAAAATAGTCATTTTTCTTCTCCTTTTTTAAAATAAAGAATGTGCCCGCAGATTCTTCGCGCGCCAGCAGTGCCGTTTACGGCTATTTTCTCCTTTGCCAACTGCGCATCCATTATTATGTAATAGGAAACTTTTTCTATTACATAAAAAACCGCCCTACTATGAAAACTCATAATAGGACGGAAATAATCCGCGGTACCACCTAATTTCACAAATGACTCACATCATCTGCCTTCGCAAGTACGGCCACTGTCAAGCGGCGATACTCCTCCTCCATAACGCGGGGAAACACGTCATAGCCTACCAAAAATCTCTAGAAAACTTTCTTCTGCTATGAAGCTCCCAGATGTATTCATAAGCAAATTCCCTTGCACCTCTCATCGACCGGTTACTTTCTGTAAGTTATCCTTGCTCACTACTTATTCTGTTCATCGCTTTTATCTCTTAAATTACCTGCATTGTACCTCACTTCTTTTTTCTTGTCAATAGCAGTTTTCATTTATTGACCATCAGACATGTCATCGCCTGATTCAATCCGTCTACCGTAAGCTTATACATAGGGAGCAGATTTTTAATCGCCGTCTCCGCTTCTCTCCAAGGTGCGTGTCCGTATGCCATCTTAGGATTCATCCAGACAATCTTTTTATAATTCTTCTTCATAAGAAGCAGCCAATCCATTCCCGAAAGACCTCCGTTAGGCCCCCTGTAATTACCCGTATCGGAATATAATTCCTCAGGTGCCATCGCTGCATCGCCTACAATAATCACTTTATAATCGCTGTCCAGATTCCGGAACATCCATTCCGTATCAATCCAGTCCCCATTCTCACATTCCGGTGTTCTATATAGCTTACTGTAAATACAGTTGTGAAAATAATAAGTTTTCACATCCTTATAATGATTGGATTTATGAACCGATTGAAATAATTCATTCAATAATTTAGTATAAGGAATCATCGTTCCTCCGGAATCCATCAATAGCAAAAGCTTCACCGAATTCTTCCTCGGTTTCTCCATTACTATCTGCAGGCAGCCGCCATTATTGCAAGTCTTATCGATGGTGCCGTCAATATCGAGCTCCGTTTTCGGGATATCCAGCTTGGTGGAGAATTGGCGAAGTCTTCGAAGGGCCAGTTGAAACTGCCTGTTATCGATAATTTTATCATCGCGAAAATCTCTGTACTTCCTGGCTCCGATTACCTGAAAAGCCGATTGATAGCCGGTAGTTCCTCCGACGCGAATTCCTCCGATATTGCCTCCCGTATTGCCAAAAGAAGTTTTCCCCATAGTGCCGATCCAATAACTGCCGCCGTTATGCTCGCTGTCTTGATCCTTAAGGCGCTGCTTGAACTTCTCTTCTACGTCGTCTTTATCGATTTGTAAGTCTTCTGACTGATTCATCTGATGACGTTCTTCTTCGTGAAACAGTTCATTCATATCGGATTTATCCAGCCATCTAAGCATATTAGCAGTTATTTCATTATCCGACGTAATCCCTTTAAAGCATTCCTCAAATGCCAAATCGAACTTATCGTATTCGGTTTCACTTTTCACCAATATCATTCGGGCAACGTAATAGAATTCGGTCAAGCTGCTGTTACACAGCCCTTTATCCAAGGCTTCCTGCAACGTCAACCATTCGCTTAAGGTAACTTTAAGTCCTTTCGCCTTTAATATATCAAAGAATTCGACAAACATATCAGTCCCTCATGTATCCTTTATACTCTCATTAATTCACACGTTCCTTAACAGTAACAAGATCCTCATCCTTCTTTACGATCACACCGAGAAACGGAAGTTTATTTCGTAAGGTATCCAAAGGAATACCTCCGATACGCAATGCATTGATCCAATCGATTAACTCCGAGGTACTCGGTTTTTTACGGACATCCCTAATGGAGCGAACCCAATAGAATACTTCCATCGCATTTTTTAACAGGTTATCTTCGATATCCGGGAAATGTGTTTTTACGATTTCTTCCATTAACTCTTCATCCGGGAAATCGATATAGTGAAAGATACATCTTCTTAAAAAGGCATCCGGCAATTCCTTCTCCGCGTTGGACGTAACAATAACAATTGGCCGTTGTTTCGCTTTCACCGTTCTCTTCGTCTCATGGATATAGAATTCCATTTGATCCAATTCCCATAACAAATCATTAGGAAACTCCAGATCCGCCTTATCGATTTCATCGATTAATAGAACAACTTGTTCTTCGCTATCGAAGGCTTCTCCTAACTTACCGAGCTTGATATAACGGGAAATATCATCTACCCCTTCTTCCCCGAATTGTCCATCATAAAGGCGCTGAATCGTATCGTATACATATAAACCATCCTGTGCCTTTGTCGTAGACTTAATATTCCATATAATTAATTTCTTCCCAAGCGACTTCGCAACCGCCTCTGCGAGCATCGTCTTACCGGTTCCGGGCTCTCCTTTAATTAACAGTGGCTTTTGCAGCGCTACCGCTACATTTACGCTCGCCATCAATTGTTCGGAAGCTACATATTCCGAAGTGCCGGCAAATCCTTTGTTCTGTCCGCTCATATGCTACGCCCACCCTTCCAGCGAAGAGTTTTCCAGCTTCTTATCTCTTATCATCAGCTCTTTTACTGCAGCATCCGCCGGCTTTCCTTCAAATAATACCTGATTGACCTGTTCGATAATCGGAAGCTGTACATCGTACTTCTTCGCAAGACTTATAGCCGCTTTTGCAGAATACACGCCTTCAACGACCATCTTCACTTCCTTCATAGCCTCTTCCATCGTATATCCTTTTCCAATCAAAATACCGGCTCTTCTATTTCTCGAATGCATGGATGCACAAGTAACAATCAAATCGCCGATTCCTGTCAGACCGCTGAAAGTCTCAAAGCGGCCGCCCATAGCAATACCAAGTCTGGAGATTTCTGTAATTCCTCTCGTAATAAGAGCCGCCTTCGTATTATCTCCATATCCAAGTCCATCTGCAATACCTGCTGCAAGAGCCACTACATTCTTTAACGCAGCTCCAAGCTCAATGCCGAGTACATCCGGACTAATATATACACGGAACACCTCATTCATAAATAGGTTCTGTAAATATTCCGCTGTTTCCTTCTTATGAGAGCCAACAACAATCGTGGTAGGGATTCCCTTGCCGACCTCCTCTGCATGAGAGGGACCGGAAAGTACGCAGACACAAGCCTGCGGAATCTCTTCTTCGATAATCTGGGATAAGGTAAGAAGGGTATCCTCTTCGATCCCTTTTGCTACATTGACGATAATCTGCCCTTCTTCCACATATTCTTTTAACATGTGTGAGGTGCTTCTCGTATAAGGCGAAGGTACCGCAAGAACGAGTACATCTTTCCCTTTTACCGCCTCTGCAAGATCTGTGGTAAATATCATATCCTCCGGCAGTTTCACACCCGGGAGCTTATCCTTATGTTCTCTTTCCCTATTCAGCATCTCAACTTCTGATTCCACAATCGACCATACAGTAACCTTATGTCCGTTTTTATGAAGCAATGCTGCTAAAGCCGTTCCCCAACTTCCGGCACCAATAATACTTACATTCGCCATTTCTTTACCTCCAAACATTATTTTTTTGTAACTGTTCAGTATCCTCACAGTTACATTTTTTCAATATTTCTGCTATGACTTCACCTTTTTAAACAGATAGGTTTTTCTTTCTTCCCCTTTGAGCAGACGCACGATATTCTCTCTGTGCTTATAGTATGCCATTGCTGTCAAAAATAAAGCAATCGCATACATTTCCAGAAGCAGCGACTGGCTCATCTCACCGAATAATCCGAGCTGTCCCGATACTACAATCTGAGTCATAAATGCCGCATAAACAAGCAAAGATCCCAAGGATACATAATGGGTCAGCAAAAAGGCACCGAAGAACATAACAACACCTACCACTAAAAAGTTGGGATGAAAGGATAAAATTAAGCCTGCTGTAGCCGCAATGCCCTTACCCCCTTTAAAATTCAAGTAAAAAGGAAAGTTATGTCCAAGTATAGCTCCTGCTGCCGCATACATTTTAAGAAGATAAGTCATATCCGGATAAGCCTTCTCAAATAAAAGGGTGCAAATCATTACAGCAACAATACACTTCAATACATCGCCGGCAAAAACAATCAAACCTGCCTTCGTTCCAAGTACCCTTAGTGTATTGGTCGTTCCCGCATTCCCGCTGCCATGCTGTCTGATATCGATTCCCTTTAACTTACCGTAAATATAAGCTGTTTGAAATAGCCCCAGCGCATATCCGATTGCCAAACATATAATACGTTCCACTTTATTCTTTTTCCTTTCTTTCCCGAATAATAAACTTTAAGGGAGTGCCTTTAAAGCCAAATGCTTCCCTTATTTTATTCTCAATATAACGCGTATAGGAAAAATGCATCAATTCCTTATCATTTACAAAGATCACGAAAGTAGGAGGCTTTACCGATACCTGGGTAATATAATACAAGCGCAAGCGCTTTCCTTTATCCGATGGCGGCTGTTGCAATGCCACGGCTTCCGACATAATTTCGTTCAATACACCAGTAGATACACGAAGAGAATGATTTTCATTCACAATATCTATCATCTCATATAGTTTAGGAAGTCTCTGCCCTGTTACCGCTGAAATAAAGATAATTTCTGCATACGGGATAAAGGACAAGACCTCTCTTACCTTATTGGAGAATTTATTGACTGTCTTATTATCCTTCTCAATCACATCCCATTTGTTTACAGCGATGATAATTGCTTTTCCCCTCTCGTGGGCAATACCTACAATCTTCGCATCCTGCTCTGTAACGCCTTCCTCTGCATCGATAACAAGTACGGCAATATCCGCACGTTCTACCGCGCTGACCGTACGAACGATCATGTAACGTTCCAATTCTTCTTTTATTTTGTTTTTTCTTCGAAGTCCTGCAGTATCGATAAAAACATAATCTTTGCCGTTATATCGAATATCTGTATCGATGGCATCCCGTGTCGTTCCTGCGATATCCGACACAATTAGACGGTTCTCGCCTATTAGTCTATTAATAATAGAAGATTTTCCCACATTAGGCTTTCCGATAATTGCTATCTTAATACGTTCATCCTCTTCTTCCTCCGACGCTGTCTTGTCGAAATAAGAAGTTACTACATCGAGCATATCGCCGATTCCTGTACGATTTGCCGCAGAAATAGGATGGGGATCGCCGATTCCCAAATTATAGAACTCGTATACATCTGCCATATACTTATTCACATGATCTACTTTATTCACGACAAGAATTACCGGCTTCTGAGAACGACGCAACATATCCGCCACCTTAGAATCCGCATCTACAAGTCCTTGTCTTACATCCACCATAAAAAGGATCACATCGGCAGTATCGATAGCGATCTGCGCCTGCTCTCTCATTTGGGATAAAATAATGTCCTTACTGTCCGGCTCAATACCGCCTGTATCGATCAAAGTAAATGACATGTCCAGCCATGACACATCTGCATATATTCTGTCCCGGGTAATGCCCGGTGTATCTTTTACAATTGATATCATCTCTCCTGCCAATGCATTAAACAGCGTAGACTTTCCTACATTCGGCCGTCCTACCACCGCTACGATCGGTTTGGTTTTTCTCTTTCCCATTCTTACTCCGTTCTAACTCACTTTAATTATAGTATCTATTAAATCGCGTCCGCTTGATTTTACAATATCTACCTTTACTTGTAAAGCCTTTTCCAAGTCCGCCACCGTCATATCATCTAAAAATACAGTTTCACCGCTCCGCAAAACATTCTGTGGCAAAAGCAGTCTCTCCCCCAGTTCCTTCCCTGCTAATTGCCGGCTAATATCCTGCCCCGTCAAAAGGCCGGAAACGGTTATTCTTTCTCCAAAGAACTCATTTGTAATCGGATATACGTTAGCCGTCAGATTGGGATAAAGATCGACTACTGCTGCTGCCATTTCCTTAATGTAAGGATATGCCAAAAGCCCTGTAGCTAATGATATTTTTTGCTTCTTATCTCTGTTTATTCCTTTGCGTCTCTCTTCATCCAGCGCTTCATAGAATTCTGTCAAAAGAAGCCGCAGCATTCCCACACCATTTTCCAGTTGCAGATAACCATCATAACATGGTACTTGCGGCAAATCCTCCTCTGCCAGAATGTACCATTCATCGCTGGCATGAATGAAGTGAAAGCCATACTCGGGATATATTTTATCCTGCCATTTACGCACCAGTTCAATTACTTCCCGCGCATCCTCTTTTGTGAACGGTTCCAAGGGGAATAGTCCATCTCTGAATTTGGAAAGTCCAACCGGTACAATGGATACACTTTCCAAATAAGGCAGATACTTCGTCAAGTCAGAAATGCTTCTCTCCAGCTCCTGCCTGTCATTCACCCCTTTACACAGAACGATTTGACCATTCATCGTAATCCCTGCTTCATAGAGAATATCCACCTTCTTAAGCGCTTCTCCCGCAAAACGATTATGGAGCATCTTGCATCGAAGCTCCGGATTCGTCGTCTGGAAGGAGATATTGATCGGTGACAGGTGATATTTGATAATTCTATCTATATCGTGCTCCGACATATTCGTCAATGTCACATAATTACCTTGTAAAAAAGAAAGCCGGGAATCATCATCTTTGAAATATAAGGTCTCTCTCATTCCTTCGGGCATCTGATCGATAAAACAGAAGATACACTTATTGGTACAAGACCGGTAATCATCCATCAATCCATTCTCGAATTCAACGCCAAGTTCTTCTTCATATTCCTTATCGATTTCAAGCAGCCATTCCTCTCCGCTTAACTTCTTCACAAGCACTTCGATATACTCATCCTGGATGAGATATTGATAATCGAAGATATCCGTAATCTTCTCTCCATTTATTTCAAGCAACTCGTCCCCCGGCTCTATCTCCAATTCCTGTGCAATACTTCCTGCAAGAACGCTCTTTACTATATGTTTATTTTCTTTCATCCTCTCTACTCCTTCGATGGCTGAATAGCAACCTTTATCTTTTATTCTACTAGAATTTCCTTGACGTGTCACTACCGTAATGCTATAAAATAGGGTAGGATTATTTTTATCAAAGTACAATTGGAGGTCATCATGCCTAACTTAAGTGAACTAGAAGCGGCCATTCCGGTCGCTCCTTTAAAAATTCTGGCGGCGGATTCTGCTGCCCCACTCGCCAACCAGGTTAACCGCTATCTCGTGGAATTTCGTCAAAGTGTAAATAATATCGCAAAAACTGATCCCGCTTTTCAAGGATATGTAGAGGATAATTATTTGGCCAGCGCCATCTGCCCTCGTTTTGGCACAGGCGAAGGCAAGGCTGTCTTGAGCGATTCCATCCGAGGCAAAGATTTGTTTATTATGACAGACGTCTGCAATCATAGTATTACCTATAGAATGAATGGATATATCAATCATAAGTCTCCCGATGATCATTATCAGGATTTAAAAAGACTTATTTCCGCTGCGAATGGAAAAGCCCGCCGAATCAATGTTATCATGCCCTTTCTTTATGAAGGCAGACAGCACAAAAGGACAGGCCGGGAATCTCTCGATTGCGCTTATGCGATCAAGGAACTGTCCGATATGGGAGTATCTAATTTTCTTACCTTCGACGCTCATGATCCCCGAGTGCAAAATGCTGCTCCCTTGTCCGGCTTCGATAACTTTATTCCTCCTTATCAGTTTATCCGGGCGCTGCTTCGTACCGAGGAAGATTTAATTATCGATAAATATCATACGATCGTTATAAGCCCTGATGAGGGTGCTCTCGACCGCGCTGTATATTTCGCCAATGTTCTCGGCATCGATACCGGTATGTTCTACAAGCGTCGTGACTACTCCACCATTGTCAATGGCAAGAATCCTATCGTCGCTCATGAATTTCTGGGAGAGAATATCGATGGTAAAGACGTTATTATCATCGATGATATGATTTCCTCCGGCGGAAGTATGATCGATACTGCCCGACAGTTAAAGGAAATGAATGCCAAACGAGTATTCATCTGTTGTACCTTCGGATTGTTCACCGATGGCCTACAGGCTTTCGATGAAGCCTATGAGAAATGCTATTTCGACCGAGTGGTTACTACTAACCTTACTTACCAGATTCCGGAGCTTAAGGAACGTCCTTATTATGTGGAAGCGGATATGAGTAAGTTCCTGGCATCTATCATCGATTTCATGAATCACGACTCTTCTATGTCTAATGTACACACTCCGACAGAAAAGATTCACGAAGTGCTCTCCAAATATAATAACCGTGAAGATATATTTTTAGAATAATCTTATAAAAAACCGTAGCTCTAAGAATTATTATCTTAAAGCTACGGTTTTTCTTTTATAACAAAGGAAAAGTTAAAATGACCTTGAATAGATCACCATCCAATTGAATTTCAAATCTTCCATTCTGAGCCTGCGTCAGATTCTTCGCTATAGATAAGCCAAGACCGCTTCCTTCCGTGCTTCTTGCTACGTCTCCGCGTATAAACCGCTCGGTCAGCTCGTCGGCATTTACATTCAAGGGCTGTGCAGAAATATTCTTAATAGCAAATTCTACATATTTCTTGCCGTCTTCTCCCACTTTTTCCGTTATGTCCATATAAATACGAGTACCTTCTAACGCATACTTGAAAATATTATTCAATAAATTTTCCACCACACGCCATATCCGGCGGCTATCCGCTTCGATGTACATCGTATTGCCAGGTGTATTTAAGATGGGGGTCAGACCTTTTTGCTTGAATTTATCAGAAAATTCACCTATTGTCTGGTTCACCAGTTCTATCAGGTTAATTTTCTCCCATTCCAAAGAAATATTCCCGGAAGAAATCTTCGAAGCTTCCACCAAATCATCGGTCAGTTGCTTTAACCTTTGGGATTTGGCATCCAGAACTTCCACATATCCCTTCACCTTTTCATTTTCTATATTCTCCCGTCTGATCAGATCCACATAATTGATAATGGAAGTAAGGGGAGTCTTAATATCATGAGATACATTTGTAATCAAATCTGCTTTCAGCCGTTCATCCTTCATACTCGTCTCAACGGCCGTCCGTATACCCTCTCCGATGTTATTCACCGCCTGAGCTAACACAAGATTGTCTCCATGGAGCCCCTCTTCCTTCACCTTAAACGATAAATCACCTTCCCTTATCTTCTCAATGGCCATCACAATATGCTGTCTATTCTTCGCATTGAGATAAATAAGTGTCCCAAAAGCAATGTCTATCATACATGCAATAATAATTCCTTTCAGTCCCAGAAGAACGAGCCCAAGGTTCAGCAAAAGAAAAACGATATAAGGAACCCATGTTTTCATAATAACGGTTCCATTGTCATATACGTTCCATACGGCTTTTCTTCCTGTCCTTATTCCTTTGCAGGTAAGACTTTCCTTCCAGAGATTATCCGCTTTCAGCCTACGTACCATACTATAATAAAACTCTGCGAACAGAAGCTCACAAATAAGGACTATGGCGCCTGCTGCCACCTTAAACCACGTCGTATAATAATATTCGAAGGACATAGAATCATACACATAGGTAAGAGCTATAATAATACCCCCGATTAAAACGGTCGTTCCAATTACTGAAAGCTCTGTCGGCAATAAATCTATCTTCTGCAGACGGATGGTCAGATTCCCCTCTTCGTCTCTCTCCCGGCCTTCCACCACTGTTAGATAAAGGAATAAAAGAAGATAAAGCAAAAGAGCTGCTGCGGCAAGTCCAATCAACTGCCAATAGTATGGAATATAACTTGCATATCCACTCATCCCCTGCGTATAGACATCCGAAGCCGGATAGGAAACATCCACACCGACCCATACTTTTATCGTTTCAGGATAGGCGTATTCGTAAGAGTTGAATATATGGCGTACGGTCTCTTCTTTGACAAGGGTGTCCGTCGTATATTTCATATCAGCCGGGTTGAAATAAAGATATTTTCCATATCGTTTGAACTCTTCCGTCACTGCCTTTTCCGACAACCCGGAGACTTCCAGATTCGTATAAATTTCCTGCCGCTCTCCAATGGTCTTGATAATATAATATCTGAGATTAGAATTCTTCAAATCATAGAATTCTTTATATTTTAAATATTCCTCATAATTATCCTTAAGACCGATTGCTGTCGCTTCCACATATTCACACAGTTCATAATAATCGTTCCATGTACCGGTATACTCTTCGATATTCTTCCCTTCTGTCGTCTTATAGCGATTCATAAGAATTGTTGCCATAACATCATCTCTGTAGAAGGATTCACTATCCTCCAATCCATTGGCCGACACGCTGTATACCTCTGTGTTCTCTTCGATATTAGAATTAAAAGGCGTAATAATATGCCCCTGGAGATCTCCTCTGTTGTCATTAATATGAGTATAAGTAGTCATTCGGTTCAAGAATTGATCTGCTTCCTGACCGGTAAGCCATTCCTCACTCTTCTCTACTCCATACTGCCCCCACTTAATCAAATCTTCCAGATGGTATTTCGCTGTAATATATTGACTCGGAACACCTTCGAATCGATAGAAAAAAGTAGCCACATCGATCGGCTTCTTCCCATCAAACTTGCCTTCCGTTTCCATCTGGCTTCGAACGGCAACCATACGTGCCACATCCGCAATTCCCCTGCCGAAGATATGATTGAATAAAAAGGATTCTTCGTATACATTTCCCTTTTCATCCGCATCCATACTGTAGCTGTAATTGCCATCCACACCCTTTATCATAACGCTCGATCCTGTCATAACAATTAAGATAACAACCGCTGCCAAGACAATCAGAATATGTTGTAATATATGGAGAAAACCTTTTAACTTTTTTCCCGGTATCCTTTTTTTCATTCGAACAACCATACCTTTCTCATAATCCATCTGACTGCTTCTCGACTTTATATCCGACGCCCCATACTACTTTCAGATAGCGGGGTTCCTTCGGATTGATTTCTATTTTTTCCCGGATATGTCTGATATGGACAGCCACTGTGTTATCCGCACCTATCGCCTCTTCATTCCATATACTTTCATAAATCTGGTCGATCGAAAATACCCTGCCCTGATTTTTTACAAGAAGCAGCAAAATATTGTATTCTATGGGGGTCAGTTTCACGATTTCCCCATCCACCGTCACTTCTTTCGTATCGTCGTTAATACATAGGCCACCTGCACGAAACAGCTCATTATTTTCTTTATTTAAATTACCGAGTGTAGTATAGCGGCGCAGGTTAGACTTCACTCTTGCCACAAGTTCCAACGGGTTAAAAGGCTTTGTAACATAGTCATCCGCACCGATATTGAGCCCAAGGATCTTGTCTGCATCCTCTGATTTTGCAGATAAAATAATGATGGGAAGGCTGTTATATTCCCTTATCTTCAAAGTCGCATGAATACCATCCAGCTTCGGCATCATAATATCAATAATGAGCAAATGAACGTTATGCTCTCTCAACATATGGATTGCCTGCTCTCCATCATAGGCCTTCAATACCTGATAACCTTCCTGAAGCAGGTATATTTCAATTGCATCCACAATTTCTTTGTCATCGTCACATACGAGTATATTCGCCATATGCTTACCTTACCGTATCCTTCCTTACCGTTATTGTAACTGTTGAGTAATATATAGACGGCGATTAATTCGCCGTCTGCACCGAGCACGGTCGCTTTGCGACAAAATACTACTTCGTGCGAGTGTGCATCCACTGGAGGCAACTATATATTAGTGATTTTTAATCACTAATATATAGTTGTCTTTATCTAATCATATAATATTTAAGGGATATAGAGGAAATTAATTAAGATTTTCTTAAGCATTACGCAAGCTCATAAAGGCTCCCAGATTGCCGCGTTTTCCAAGGCTTGCGCGGTGGGAAAATAAGTAATCCGGATTGCAGCAAGTACATATATCGGTAACGCTTATATGTTCAGGAAGAACGCCGCCTTCTATCAATATTCGATAATTAGCCTTCCACAAATCTAACAAATACTTTCCTTCTCCCTTTTCATACAGGAATTCCAAGTTAACATCTTTGAATTCGCGCTGGAATTCTAATACCACATCTTCGCTCACTTCATAACATTCACCGCAAATAGAAGGGCCGATAGCAACTATCACATCCTCCGCTTTCGTTCCGTACTCTTCTTTCATAGCACTCAACGTACAGACACCCATACGGCTTACAGTTCCTCGCCAGCCGGAGTGCGAAAGCCCGATTGCCCGGTGAACAGGATCTACAAAATACAAAGGGACGCAGTCCGCATAAAAGGTGGATAGTACCAGACCTGGTTCATCTGTGATCAACCCATCTATCTCTGCATAATCTTTCTCACTAAGAACGCCCTTCCCTCTATCCTTCTCTGTTACCTTTCTGATATTGGTCGTGTGGGTTTGGTCGGAACAGACAAAATCCTCCACTTCCCTTCCGAGCACCCCCGCAATCCTTCTGAAGTTCTCATCCACCGCTTCTTTCTTATCCCCCCGGGTATAACTTAGATTCATAGACTGAAAGATTCCTTCGCTCGCTCCACCGATACGGGTGGAAAAAAGATGATCCACAATCTCAGTTTCCTCCAGTATGGGAAACGTCAGGTATTCTATATTCTGAGAGCAATTCCTTCGTAACACTTCTCCCGGTCTTGCTCTTTTTATTCTCATCATCTAATACTATGCCTTCGTAACTGTTCATTACTTCACAGTTACATCCCTTCTTATTTATAAATTAAAAATATTTTCCGCTCACATGTGCAAAAGCATTTTTGTACCACCTAACCTGAATATCCTCTTCCACACCTTCCATTCCAATTACATCATATCGTACCGGCTTATTCTCCGGATATCTATGAAGAAATCGATAATAATCCGCAGTACGGCAAATTCGCTTCTGCTTGGCAGGTCCGACCGCTTCCTCCGGATTCCCTGACCTCTTTGTTGTCCGATACTTCACCTCAACAAATACAAGAAAATTATCATGATATCCTATAATATCGATTTCTCCACTCCTACTCCTGAAATTTCTTGCAGCTATACGAAATCCCCGCTCTTCTAAGTAACGACAAGCCAACTCTTCGTAGTGACTTCCTACAATCCTTTTATTCACTTCTCCCCCGTTATTCTTTCCCTTTATGCATTACTATTCAGCCTACGGCTTCCCAGTAACCTTTACCCGCCCCGTACCTGCCCTCGTTAATGCTTCTCTTTATCCATCTTCGCCTTAATCTTATCCATGGCATCCACAAATACGAGAATCTCTGCCACCACCTCATACAATTGGGGCGGTATCATGTCTCCTATTTCCAGACGCGACAAAGTATCCGCTAATTTATTATCCTTGTGTATCGGAATATCCGCTTCTTTGGCACGTTCAATAATCCGTTCCCCTAACTCTCCTTTACCGCTGGCTATAATTCTGGGCGCTTCCTCCTCCGGATCATAGGCAAGAGCAATGGCATGTTTGGGTTTTTCCTCACTAACTATAGTCTTTTTTTTACTTTTTTCATATGGACTCATCGCGCTTCCTCCTTATGCCCTTACATCAAAGGAATACTGTGCCAGAATATTTTCTTTCCCTTCGGATGCGGTTATCGTCTCAATAACGTTTTCTCCGCCTTCCTTTTCGCTCATTACCATTTCCGCTTTCATGGAATAGCCCTTTTTCGTAAGCCTTTCATTCAGGATATGGATATGGTCTGCAACAAAGTCTATTGTGTGTTCATCTTTAAGATAAAATTTCGTACTAACGTTATTTTCCCGCATGGATACGTAGACATCAATAGGGCCCAAACTCTGCATATCAAGATGAAGCAATGCACTGACACTCCCATCCTCGTTTGCAGTGCTCCTGCGGTTCGTGTAGACGTACAAATCCCCATGTGCTTCCCCTCCGCTTAACTTTAAGGGAAGCTGAATATAATTAAAGGCTTGATTGAGCTGGTGCATAAAATCAATATTATTCTGAATCACAGTAAGGCTTTTGGAAAGAGGAATATCCTTGGCCATCTGTCCAAGTACCTCCGTCAATCTGGCCGACTGCTCCCTTAAACGTCCATAGAAATCTTCAACCCGCCCCTTATTGCCTACATCGGAAGGCTTCATCAGCCACTCATCCATCACTTCATGTTTCAAAAGCAGTTGATACCCCTTGCTTCCAAAAAGAGCCGCCAGATTCTCCTTACTTATCATATCGCCATTCGAAGCCAACAATTGTGAAATATCCTGTAAGAGCTGTTTTGCCGATATGCTCCCATCCAATACTCCCATAAGCTGTTCTTTGGAAAAACCGATTCCTTCCAATAACGAAAGCAAAGCATTTCTATCGTTTACTCCGAGTAAACGCAAAAGCTGCCCATCGTTTTCTTCTGCTATGACAGAAAGGGTATTTACCGGCACATTAGGTGTATTCCCTTTGCTGCCGTCACCGCCCTGCGTCGTAAGGATAGCGTCGTCTCCGGCACCGACAAGATTTATAACAGAATCCGCCATATTACTCTGCACCTGCTGCAAAGTATTCATACCAGCCTCGTTTCCGCTGCCTTGTGAATTCAAAGATGCCGGACTCCCAGCCTCCGACACTCCTTGCGAAAGCAATTCGGGCGTTGCAAGGGAAGAAGTATTCCCTCCATTTCCGGTTCCTTCCGGCAAAGAAGTCTGTGTAAACATCTCCAGCACTTGCTGATAAAGACGTATGGCGGCATCCATCTGTCCATCTTTTACCAAAGATTCGAATGCCGAAGGAAGCTGTGACAGAAAATCCGTCACATTGGTCAAAAGCTGATGTCTGTAATTGCTATAATTTTCGAATTGTTCGATACTCTCTGGTGTAATAGGGATATTTAAGCTGCGAAGGGCTACAATCGTTTCCGGATTCACATTCCCATTGGCCATCACTAACTTCCCCATATCGAGCAATGTATTTTTATCGATAGACATTCCTTGTTCCATCATGGTGGAAACCATACGCATCCATTCATCCGTCACAGGAAGCCTTGCTGCCTCCAATGCCTTCAGCACATTGGCATTATGAGCCAGATTCTCATATAGGGGACGAAGCGCAATTTGTGAGCCGGACTGTCCGCTTTGCACTTCAAAAGTCACACTCTGCCCTACGGTAAGATTAATATCCCGGTCCAGCCTTGCCGTAATCACCACGTCCTTATCCAAGCGAAGCTTCACTTCATTGCCACTTTTTTCCACGATTTCCCCTTGTAATACCTGCCCGGGCGTTACACTTTTCGTCGCCTGTTTGACATGCATTTTATCGGAAGAAGACACAGGTACGGATCTTACTGTCTCCGTACGGCGATTGTCTGTATTCTTATTTCCATATCGAAAAAAACCGGATAGATTCAACGCCATACCTCCTGTCAATGTTCTAAACAGTTACGATATTTTTTATGAAAGAACGTCTATGAATCGGACAAGGTCCATAAGTTTCCAAAGCTTCCATATGTATCTTGGCTCCATAGCCTTTATTAGAAGCAAATCCATATTCCGGAAATACACTATCGTATTGCACCATCAGCCTATCTCTCGTCACCTTGGCAATGATGCTTGCTGCTGCAATGGAAATGCTCTTCGCATCTCCCTTCACAATAGGTACTTGCTTCATATCCAAAAGAGGAATAGTTACCGCATCGTTCAATAAGAGATCTGGAGCGACACCAAGTTGGGATACAGCCTGACGCATCGCTTCATAAGTGGCCTGCAGAATATTGATTTCATCAATTCTCTCGGGAGAAGCGTATCCGATTCCTGTAGCCACTGCTTCCTTCATAATAATATCATATAACTCTTCTCTCTTTTTTTCGGACAATTGCTTCGAATCATTAAGGTATAAAATAGCACAATCTTTTGGTAAGATTACTGCTCCGGCTACTACCGGACCTGCCAACGGCCCTCTTCCTGCCTCATCGATGCCGCAAATATATGTAAACTCGCTATATTGCTTTTCATATTGTTTCATTTGCTCCGTCCGTATCCGCTCCTTCTCCAAAGCCTCCAGCTTCTTTTTCGCTGAAATTATAAGGGCCTGTACGGATTTTCTCTCATCCTTAGCGTATCTTTCTATTAATTCAGGCAGCTCATAAATATCGGCTGCCTGAAAAATTATTTTTATTTCACTATTTTTTTGTTCCACTTTTCTTATTTCCTTCATCTAGTACCATGTATTGTACTTGTTATTGGTGCTTTAAAATGCCAATTTGATTCAAAGGCCAGATACGTATCCACGCCCTTCCGATAATCTTATCTCTGGAAACATTACCTACCGCAGGATCTCTGCTATCGGAGCTGTTATTGCGGTTATCTCCCATAACGAAATATTCATTGTCGCCGAGAGTAATCGGTTCATAGGCTCGTCCTGCATCTTGAATCACTTCGTTTCCATAGGTTTCATCAAATACTTCCCCATTAATATAGATCACACCGTTATCATCGATATATATTGTCTCTCCCGGCATTCCTATAATTCTTTTAATATAGAAAGTATCCTTCGCATATTGGAAAGGAAATACGACGATATCAAATCTCTTCGGGTCGTTAAACCGGTAAGTGATCTTATCTACAATCAAATTGTCCATATCGCTTAACGTATACTCCATAGAACTTCCTACTACCTGCGTTCTCTGTCCCACAAAATGAATGACCACATATGTCAAACAAAGAACAACGAGTAAATATAGACTGGTGCTCAATATCTCTCTTAATACTTTTTTCATTCTTGCTCCCATCTGCGTGCTTTAGCACGAATAGAAATCAGGGAGAGTGAAAATTTATTCTTCACTCTTATAACTATGCCCTTCCACGCCGGCATATTATTCCGGAAATTCTAATGTAATTTTTCCAAGTCTTCCGCTTCTGAAATCATCGACAACAATTGCCGCTGCCCTCTGCAAATCCAGTTCTTCACCCTTTAAGTAACAATGTCTGCTGACACATATTTTCTCAAGCATTCGCACAACATCTTCATCCGCTTCCACTTCATAGCGCTTTTCCAATACATTCTCGTAATTATCCTGCAAGAAACGCATCAAATCAAAAACCAACTCATCGATATGAAGAATCTCATCATTAATGGAACCGATAAAAGCTAATTTCATACCTACGCTTTGATCTTCGAACTTCGGCCAGAGGATTCCCGGTGTATCGAGAAGCTCTATTCCTTTATTCAGGCGAATCCATTGCTTCCCTTTCGTAACTCCCGGTTTGTTTCCTGTCTTAGTACAAGCTTTTCCGGCAAATGTATTAATAAAGGTAGACTTACCCACATTCGGAATTCCAACTACCATTGCCCGGACCGGACGGTTAATAATCCCTCTTTTCCTATCCCGCTCAATCTTTTCCTTACATGCTTCTTGAACCACTCCATGTATTGCCTTAATACCTGCACCGCTCTTTGAATTAATCTCCAATACATGGAAGCCCTTTTTCTTAAAATATTCAGCCCAGAGCTTATTATATTTGGAATCTGCCAAGTCCGATTTATTCAAAAGAATTAATCGGGCCTTATTCTTCCCCAGTTCATCGATGTCGGGATTGCGGCTGCTAAGCGGTATTCTCGCATCTACCAGCTCAATCACCAGATCGATCAACTTAATATCTTCTTGCATCATTCGTTTTGCCTTGGTCATATGACCAGGATACCATTGGTAATTCATATTCTATAACTCCTGATTTTATCAAACAATTATTGTATTAGTCCCATTCCTTCATCCCCGATACTCATATGAAACCATGCTTTCCCATAAATGGTATCTTTATTCACAGGGCCGATATTTCCTGAACGGCTGTCCTCACTAATATTTCGATTATCGCCAAGAACAAAATATTCATCGTTTTTAAGAACAATTTCATTTTCTGCAATTCCGGCTTCTTCCATCTTATCGTAGCTTTCATCATCCTCAGCAATTCCGTCCACGTACAGCTTACCATCGATAATCTGTACCTTTTCTCCCGGCAAAGCTACTACCCTTTTAATGTAATAATGAGCATTTTGATTGCCGTTTGGCAAAAATACAATGACATCGCCTTTCTTCGGAGATGTCAGCTTATAGCCGAATCGATTAATCAATATCTGCTGTCCATTATATAATGTCGGCTCCATAGATACACCGATGACATTGGTTCTCATTCCTGCGCTAAACACGAGGACAAAGGCTAAAAGTACAGCAGCGAAGGTTCCAAACACCATACCGAACACTTCCCTTACCATATGTACGCTGATTCTTTTCTTTTTCTCATAAAAGCTAAGGCCTTTGCTTCTTCTCATACTTCTTGTTCCTATCGTCATTATCAAGCATTCCTATTTCATAGAAACCTTCAAAAACTTTTTCTTCCTAAGATTTTTCATCACTGAATATATATTATACAATAAAAAACAACAAAGAGCAATTACACGCGGATAATTGCCCTTTATTACTTCGTCTTATTTTACTAACTCTTTTACTTTCGCCTTCTTACCGATACGGCCTCTTAAGTAGTTCAACTTAGCTCTTCTTACTTTACCTCTTCTTACTACTTCTACCTTTTCTACGTTAGGAGAATGTAAAGGCCATGTCTTTTCCACGCCAATGCCGTTGGAATTCTTTCTTACAGTGAAAGTAGCTCTGTTGCTTCCGCCCTGCATCTTCATAACGGTACCTTCGAAAATCTGAATTCTCTCTCTGTTACCCTCTTTAATTTTACCGTATACTCTGACAGTATCGCCAACATGGAATTCAGATACGGATTCTTTTAACTGTTCTGCTTCGATTTCTCTAATAATATTGTTCATCGTGTGCCTCCTTATTATTTAGATGTTCTTAATATGCCCAAAGTCTTACTTTGTTCCTATAACAGAGGACCATCCCTTTTTCGCAACATGAATACTTTATCATAGCTCTGTCAAAAAAGCAAGTTTTTTCTTTCCTTTTCTACCGCAGTTAACCAATATAAGGGTTCTTTGGAGATACAAAGCCCCAGCTTCTCCTGCAACCGGAGAGATGCCTCATTATCGATAAGAACATCTCCATAAGGTGTGTGACCATATGCAAGGTGAATATTGATCAGATAGGCTTCCAACGAAGCCGCAATCCCCATTCTGCGATACTCTTCATAGACTTCCAGCATACCAATGCTGCCTTCCTGATGAGTACCGGCGAAGCCGGCCAGCCTATCTTGAACAAAGGCCCCGATGATATCTCCTGCAAGAAGTCTCTCCTTCATATAGCCTTCATCGGGAATCATATGGTAATGAGCCATGATTTCTCCCAGATGCTCCAGGCCTAACGTCCGAAATGTAATCTCTTTCGATAGCCCGAGTGATACTTTCTGTGTATACACCGCATGCTTCACAGGGGTAACCTTCTTTATATGGAATCGTCCCTCCAATTTCTTAAGAAGTGTTTCCTGATGAACAATGATCAACTGCTCGTTTCCTTTTTTCGAAGGCAGGGCATGCACCACTTCCTCTGCGCCTTCCCCGTCAAAAACGGCGAGCATGGCAATATCTGCCATATCATCCCAAACTACCATCCCATTCCTGTTGGCATGGAGCAGTTCTCCCCTTCCCCGCCTCATACTTTCTATCATATCTATATATAGAAACTTATCCTTCTTCAAAAGCACCTTAACTGCCTGTTGCTTCTCTGTATATTTATCATATAAATCAGGGCGGCGCTCTCTCGTTCTAATCTCCGATTGTTCCAGTCTCCAGGCGGATATCTTCCTATGATCTCCCGACAAAAGAACTTGAGGAACCTTTTTCCCCTTCCACTCTTCCGGTCTGGAATATTGAGGATATTCTAACAAATCGTTATGAAAGGTCTCAAAATCCGCAGAAGCTTCATTATTAAGTACACCGGGAACGAGTCGTGCAATAGAATCAATCATAACCATTGCAGGAAGCTCTCCTCCGGTCAGCACATAATCGCCGATAGACACATAATCGGTAACAATTTCCTCCAGAACCCTTTCATCGATTCCTTCATAATGACCGCAAAGAAAGATCAGTTCATCTTCCCCCGCAAGTTCTCTTGCCATCTTCTGGTTAAAGCGCTTTCCCTGCGGTGTCATATAAATTACTCTGGTATCCTTCCTTCCAAGCTTCTTTGCCACTGACTGATAAGCATCAAAAACAGGCTGTGCCTGCATAAGCATGCCCGCACCGCCTCCGTAAGGATAATCATCCACCTTTTTATGTTTATTGGTCGTATAATCTCTAATATCTACAGCATGCAAAGCGATATGTCCATTCTTTACCGCACGGCCTAAAATACTTGCCTCGCTTCCCTGCAATATCATCTCCGGAAATAAAGTTAAGATATGGAAGTTCATGGAAGCAGTCCCTCCAGCAAATGTACTGTCATCTCTTTTTTCTCCATATCTACAGAAAGGATACACTGCTTAATCGCCGGAATAAGTAATTCTTCATCGCTTTCCATTCTTACCTGGTAGACATCATTTGCTCCGGTTAACAGAACCTCTTCCAAAATACCCAGATTCCTTCCCGTATCCTCTATCACAGTCATTCCGATTAAATCCCCGATGAAATATTCATTTTTGCCAAGCCGCTGTGCGTTCTCCCTTGTCACATACAGCTCTTTTCCTTTATACTTCTCGACATCGTTGATATTATCAATTCCCTCAAATTTTAAAATTACGAATTGTTTAAAAAACTTAACGCCTTCTATCGTAAGAATACTCTCTTCTTTTCCGGTATCCAAAATAACCTGTTTCATTTTCTTGAACCGTGTTGGTTCATCTGTCGTAGGAAATACCTTAACTTCCCCCTTGATTCCATGTGTTGAAGAAATAACCCCAACTCTCAGCTTATCGTCCATATCTATACCTCATATCCGCTTTGGCGGACTCAAAATTAACAGTTGAAAGCTTTTTCCAACTTCTGAAAGTGCTTTTCTTTCAACATTTTCCTTCAGATACTAAGTTTTAAAGAACACTTTGACAAAAATGAGGATGGGTATCCATCCTCATTTTTCCAATCGGTTTAAACGATTTCTACATCCACTTTCTTATTGTCTTTGGATGATGCTGCCTTGACAACGGAACGAATCGCTTTTGCAATTCTTCCCTGTTTGCCGATTATTTTTCCCATATCGGTCTGTGCAACGTGAAGTTCAACAACGACATTTCTGCCCTCTTCCTTCTCAGTTACCACAACCTCATCCGGATTGTCAACAAGTGCTTTTGCAATTACTTCAACTAATTCCTTCATAGTCCACCTCCAAAAGCGACCGGTCTTATTTTGTAATACCTGCCAATTTGAAAATCTTGCTAACAACTTCTGTCGGTTGTGCTCCATTGGACAACCATTTTTTCGCTAACTCTTCGTTAACTTTGTAGCTGCTCGGATCTGTAGTAGGATCATAAGTTCCGATTTCTTCGATGAATCTTCCATCTCTGGGAGAGCGGGAATCCGCTACAATGATTCTATAGAAAGGAGCTTTCTTCTGACCCATTCTTCTTAATCTGATTTTAACTGCCATTTTATTTCACCTCCATGAAATTAATTTCTATGTCAAAACGGGAATTTCATACCGCCGAACATACCTTTTCCTTTTTTTCCGCCCAGCATTCCGGGCATTTGCTTCATCATCTTCTGCGATTGTTCGAACTGTTTTATAAATCGGTTCACCACCGCAATATCCACTCCTGCACCTCTTGCAATACGACTTTTTCTGCTTAAGTTAAGGAGCTTCGGGTTCTCTCTCTCTGCGTGCGTCATACTCAGCACAATTGCTTCCATTCTGGCAAGCTGCTTCTCATCCACCATGGATTCGATATCGCCAAGTTGTTTTCCCATGCCAGGCATCATTCCAAGAATACTGGAAAGGCCACCCATATTTTTCATTTGTTTCATACTTTCCAGATAATCATTGAAGTCGAACTTACCCTTTTTCATACGGGCAGCCATTTCTTTTTCTTTGCCTTCATCGATATCCAGATTGGCCTGTACCTTATCGATTAATGTAAGTACATCGCCCATTCCCAGAATCCGACTCGCCATACGGTCGGGATAAAATTGCTCCAGATCGGAAAGCTTCTCTCCCATACCTACAAAGAGAATCGGCTTACCGGTCACTGTTTTTACAGAAAGAGCAGCACCACCTCTGGTATCGCCATCCATCTTCGATAATACAACACCATCTATATGAATCTTTTCATCGAATTCTTTCGCTACATTAACCGCATCCTGTCCGGTCATAGCGTCTACAACAAGAAGTGTTTGATGTACTTCTATGTTTTCTTTTATCGCTTGAAGCTCTGCCATCATATCCTCATCGATATGAAGACGACCGGCAGTATCGAGAATCACTACATTATGTCCGTTCTTATTCGCGTGTTCGATAGAAGCTTTCGCAATATCCACAGGACTATGATTGTCCCCCATGGAAAAAACATCTACGCCTTGTTTCTCTCCGTTAATCTGTAACTGCTTAATAGCCGCAGGACGATAAATATCGCAAGCCACTAACAGAGGCTTTTTACTTTTCAGCTTTAATTTACCTGCAATTTTCGCTGTCGTAGTCGTCTTACCGGCACCCTGCAAACCGCACATCATGAGAACGGTTATCGCTTTCCCCGGCTGCATCTTAATCTCCGTCGTCTCGGAACCCATCAGAGTTACCATTTCTTCGTTTACGATCTTAATGACCATCTGCCCGGGATTAAGGCCATTCATCACATCAGCACCAACTGCTCGTTCTTCTACGGACTTTATAAATTGCTTAACTACCTTAAAGTTTACATCCGCTTCTAAAAGCGCCATTTTTACTTCCTTTAAGGCTGCTTTTACGTCCTCCTCAGTTAAACGGCCCTTGCTTCTTAAATTTTTGAATACATTCTGCAATTTGTCCGTCAAACTTTCAAATGCCATACATTACCTCTTCTATTCCTCTGTAACAGTTCAGTCCTTCACTGTTCTCTCTTCTGAAGACTAAAGTGCTGCCAGAATCTCATCGGTTAATTTCTTAATCTCTATCCTGAGCAAAGAAGCATCCACACACTCATCTGCCGCCAAGCTATTGATACGTCCCACCTTATCCTGAATGCGGTTGAACCGTTCCACCAGATGAAGCTTACTCTCATATCCTTCCAAAAGATTATCACACCGTTTGATCAGGTCATGAACTCCCTGCCTGCTGATTCCTTGTTCCTGCGCAATTTCACTCAGAGATAAATCATTATATACTGCATCCTCATAAATCTTACGTTGATGTTTTGTCAGCAGCTCTCCGTAGAAATCATATAATAAACCTTGTGCTACGATCTTCTCCATTGAACCTTCTCCGTTGCTTCTTCCATATATTCCAAGCCTACGCTCAAAAAATATTTCCTCGAGCACAGAAATTATCATACTATAACGAAATCAGGGTGTCAAGTATTTTTTCTTGACACCCTAGTTTTTTATTTTAGACGGCATATTTCCCAGTCTTTTCCTGAAAGCACGGGCAAAAGTAGAATAGTCTTTGAACCCGCATTCCATTGCTGCTGTCGTAGCCGGAGTTCCGCTTAAAAGCATAGTTTTCGCCGCAAGAATTCTTTTTTCAGAAATATACTGATGGATGGAATAACCGGTTTCCTCCTTGAACCTACGCATCATATGGTATTTACTCATATAGAATCGCTCCGCTAAGCTATCGATAGTTAGTTCCTCCGGTAGATTCTCATTAATATACTGTAGAATATCAATAATTTTTTTATTATATTTTGCCGTATGATGATAGGCGAATTCATTTTCTTTGCAAGCTCTGTTTATTTGAATCATAAATTCTAGAAACAAAAGCTCTCCATATAATTCTCCCGCATAAGCATTCTCCTTATCGCTTGCTTCCATGCGGTGAAGAGTATCCGCAAGTTGCCTTGTCGCTACTGCCGGAAAACGAACTACATTTGTCTTTTCCTCCGCAGTTCTTTGAAAGCATTCGGCTAAGTTATAATCCCCATTGGCATATCCTGACAGAAAATCATGATCGATATATAGAATCACTCGCTCATACGGCACTGAGAAATCCACCATCGGTTTATGTATTTCATTCCGATTCACAAGGAGAAAATCATATGGCTCTAACAGAAACTTCTTCCCTTCTATCATATAGTTCACTTTTCCATCGAGGAAATAAACTATCTTATCAAAGTCATGATAATGGTAGTCGAATTCCCTGCTGTCGCAATCCTTTAAATGAAATAACTTATAATGCTTATTGAGATATCCGGCCTTCTCATACCCTTCCATCTTATCATTCATTCTTCCAATCCTTCATGCTCACATTCAGATCTACATCTCCTTTAATGCCGTTCACCTTCCCTGTAGAGGTATACTGCCATATGGAGAATTCATAAGGAAAATAAAGAGGTGTATTATAATAAGCGAACCATTTCTCATAGGCTTCCAGCTGTTCCATATCCACCATCAAAAAGAAGGTCTTCAAGTTCCCATATATCATCGGCGTGTACCCCGCCTCACGAATCGTCTCACAAAAGGCAATGCAAACATCTGTCCAGTCTTGCTTTGTCATACCTTTTGTTCTGGGATTCTTCACTTCAATCGCTTCCACATCGAGAACGATGGGATATGTAATATCATAGCCTTCCAAGTTCTCCAATACGAACTCCGCCTCTTCCACCGCCTCTTCTTTATTTAAAGCTTGTGTGAAGAAATAAACGCCTACATCGATACCATTGGAGATTGCACCTTCTATATTATCCTCGTAAGTATCATCAAGGACAAGTTTTCCTTCCGATGATCCCCTGATTCCCAATCGGATAAAGGCATATTCCACATCATCCCCGGCTACTTTCTCCCAATTAATCGAGCTCTGGTATTTCGATACATCGATTCCCTTACGCGAAACGATATTATCGTTTTCTTTATATTCCAGTATCATATCATCATTCATTATAAATTGTTCATTTTCGTAAGAATGATGCCTCAAGGTGTCGAGAATCGGGAAGAAATAGTAACGACCGTCAGAGGCAACAACGATTTCATCCGGATAAAAATAGCGCAGCATTGCAGAGGTTCCATCTCCGTTTTCCATCATCGCCTTCATCTCATCAAGAATTTCTGCTTTCTGTTCTTCCGATGCTTCTCCCACTTCTTTCGCAATGATAGCCTGCATCTCTTCTTCCGTATAAGTGGTAATGGAATTTACTTCATCGATATATGCCATAGCCTCATTCACTTCATTCTTAAGGCTGTAATTTTTTGCTGTAAGCAAAAGACATCCGGTTAGAGCACTAAGTGCAATGACACATAAAATCGCAAGAAACCAGAGACTGCCGCCGCTTCTTTTTCCTTTATTTTTCCGCCGCCTTCTCATTGTGTTTCTTTGCCTTCGCTTAGTTACTCTTTTTTCTTCCGTAAAATTATTAAATGTCTCCATCTTTTAATCATCCATCCCCATTTTGTTCTTATATTTGCTATCTTATTTCTCTATCTTACCATACATGATGGATGGGGTTCAAATCTTTTCACTGAAATAACTCTTATATCCTTCTCCAAATATTTCCGTTGCACTCGTTACTATCATAAAGGCATCCGCATCCTCTTCCCGAACGATCTCCTCGATGCGTGGAGCAAGAGTCTTTCTAGATACACACATGATAATCTGCTTCTCTTTACCGCTATAAGCCCCCTGACCGTTAATATGGGTCACACCAATTCCCAGATCCTCTAACAGCTTAGTCGTAATCTTATCAGAAGAATCGCTGATAATGTAAATCAGCTTGGCCCCATCCCGTCCATAAAGGACTACATCGAGCATTAGAGAAGTAATCACTACGGCAATTCCCGCATACAACGCAGAATCAATATCCTGAAACACAAAAGCGGAAGCTACTACTATTCCTACATCTGTAAGGAAGAATAGCACCCCCATCTTTAAGTGCGGATATCTTAACCTTAAAAACTTAATAATAATATCCGTTCCACCTGTCGTTGCTCCACACTTAAAGATAATTCCCATGGAAACCGCAATAAGTACACTGCCTGTAAGCGACGCCAAAAATACATCTTTTGTGGCTGCTCCAAAGGGAGCCAGAAGGTTCGTGAAAATTGATGTGGCTGCAATGGCATAAAAGGTCGATATAATGAACTTTACCCCAAATTTCCACATTCCCAAAATAACAAGCGGAATATTGATAAGTAAAATGAGAGTACCTGTTTCAATTGGTACTACACGATTTAAAATAATTGCAACACCGGTCACACCACCCGGCGCTAAGTTATTCGGATCAACAAACTGACTGACTCCCACCGCGTACACAACGGAAGCGAGCGTAATCACAATATAATCGATTACGCGCTGTTTCACCGTTTTCTCCTCCTCACGGCGCTTTTCATATTCCTGTTCTATCTCTATAATATGTTTTTCTTCCATGTGATTCGTAAGGGTCACATTGTGATTCGCAGGGATCACATTGTGATTCATATGATTCACATTTTCTATTTCTGATGCACTCTTCATCCTATCATACCTTTCCTTCTTTTCTAACATCCCCATTTCCCTCACTTCTATTACTTAGAAAGAAAAAAACCTGCATTTACTTCCATGCAGATTTTTTATTTCATTACATAATGGTACGAACTGCTTTCGGTTTATACCCATTTTGATGAAGTGCCACTATAATCTGTTTCTTATGTTCCGGCCCGAACGCCTCTAAAGTAATCCGAAGCTCCACTGCCGCATTTCGGTTAATGGAGACGAACTGATTATGTTCCAGTTTAATTACATTTCCGCTTTGCTTTGCAATAACCTCCGATACCCTGCTCAATTCACCCGGTTTATCAGGAAGCAGAACCGACACCGTGAAGATACGATCTCGCAATATCAGCCCTTGTTGTACCACCGATGACATCGTGATCACATCCATGTTGCCACCGCTCAGAATGGAAACAATTCTCGCATTCTTCGCATCCAGATGCTTGAGCGCCGCCACGGTAAGAAGTCCTGAATTCTCCACTATCATTTTATGATTTTCCACCATATCAAGAAAAGCGACTACGAGCTCTTCATCTTCTACTGTAATAATATCATCCAAATTCTTAGATAAATACGGGAATATCTTACTTCCTGGTGTCTTTACCGCTGTTCCGTCGGCAATGGTATTGATACTATCCAGGGTGACGATATGTCCCTCCTTTAAGGAAGCCTGCAGGCAGTTAGCACCGGCCGGCTCTACGCCGATTACCTTAATCTTAGGGTTAAGAAGCTTCGCAAGCGTGGAAACACCCGTCGCCAGACCACCGCCGCCAATTGGCACCAATATATAATCGACAAGAGGAAGATCCTTGAATATCTCCATAGCCACCGTTCCTTGTCCGGTCGCAACTGCCAAATCATCGAATGGATGGATAAAGGTATACCCCTTTTCTTCGGCGAGCTCATAGGCATGCGCACAGGCTTCGTCATATACATCACCGAAGAGAACGACCTCGGCACCATAGCTTTTTGTCCGATTCACCTTAATGAGCGGAGTAGTATTGGGCATAACGATCGTCGCCTTTACGTGGTTGCATTTGGCTGCATAGGCAACTCCCTGCGCATGATTGCCTGCAGATGCTGTGATCAATCCTCTTTGCCGTTCTTCCTCCGTCAATGTGCTTAGCTTATAATAAGCACCTCTCACCTTATACGCTCCGGTAAACTGCATATTCTCAGGTTTCAAATATACCTTATTTCCCGTTTGCAAACTTAAATAAGCACTGTAAATGAGCTTAGTTTCCTGCGTTGCATATTTTACTATCTCCGAAGCTTCTTCAAATTTATCCAGTGTCAGCATTTTCTCGTCCAATTTACCTTGTCCTCCATCCATTTTCGACTCTTCACGATCTTCATCATGATGTTATATCTCTTCACCTGTTGTCTTTATATCAAAAAGTGCATTTACAAACTGGTCGGAGTCAAACTTTTGCAAATCCTCTATCGTCTCTCCCACTCCGATATACTTTACCGGAATATTTAATTCCGATTGAATAGCCACTGCAATACCGCCCTTAGCCGTTCCATCCATCTTAGTGAGAATAATACCTGTCAGATCTGCAACTTCGCCGAAATCTCTGGCCTGCTGCAGCGCATTTTGTCCTGTGGTTCCATCCAGTACCACCAGATTCTCCCTGTGCGCTCCGGGGAATTCCTTATCGATAATTCTATTTATTTTCTTAAGCTCTTCCATCAGGTTCTTCTTATTATGCAGACGCCCCGCCGTATCGCATAAAAGCACATCCACATTTCTCGCTCTCGCCGCATTCACAGCATCGAAAATTACGCTGGCAGGGTCAGAACCTTCTGCTCCACCGATAATATCCACACCGGCACGGTGGGCCCATTCCGTTAACTGTTCTCCGGCTGCCGCACGGAAAGTATCCGCTGCTGCAAGAAGTACCTTTCGTCCCTGCTCTTTCAAAATACCGGCTAATTTACCGACTGAAGTGGTCTTACCTACGCCATTTACACCGATAACCAATATGACCGACTGACAGTGTTCGAAATCATAAGCTGTTTCCTCCACATGCATCTGTTCCTTAATACTTTCAATAAGAAATTCCTTGCATTCTGACGGTTGCTTAATATGATTTTCTTTTACTTGTTCCCGAAGCTTCTCAATAATGGCATTGGTAGCATTCACACCAATATCTCCCATAATCAGAATCTCTTCCAATTCCTCATAAAAGTCTTCATCAATTGCGGAAAAACCGTTGAATACAGAGTCGATTCCATTAACAATATTATTCCTGGTCTTAGCAAGCCCATCCTTGAGCCTGCCAAAAAAACCTTTCTTCTCCTCGCTCATATACCCTCCTTCTTCATTCAAAGCAACTAATCATCCAGTTCTTTATCGATTAAATTGACGCTTACCAATGTTGATATTCCTTTTTCCTGCATCGTAATACCATATAAACGATCTGCCTTTTCCATTGTACCACGCCTGTGAGTAATTACAATAAATTGTGTATGCTTTGTTAATTTATGTAGATATTTTGCAAATCTCGTTACATTATTCTCATCCAGCGCCGCCTCAATTTCATCCAAAAGACAAAAGGGAGATGGTTTCAGATTCTGAATAGCGAACAAAAGAGCAATGGCCGTCAGGGCCTTTTCTCCACCGGATAACTGCATCATATTCTGCAGTTTCTTTCCCGGAGGCTGTGCAATAATACGAACGCCTGCTTCCAGTATATCTTCATCCTCCATCAATTCAAGAGTTCCCTTGCCTCCTCCGAAGAGCTCCTTGAATACCTTATCGAATTCCTGGGCAATCTCTGAGAATTTCTCCTGGAATTGCTTTCGCATCGCCGTATCCAGCTCTTCGATAATATGAAGCAATGTCTTTTCTGCTTCCACCAAGTCGTCATGCTGAGTCTTTAGGAATAAGTATCGTTCCATTAAGTTCTTGTAGTCTTCAATGGCATTGACATTGACATCACCAAGCTTCTTAATTCCTTCCTTTAATGCAGAAATCTCCTTCTTCATCGCGGTGAGTTCCGTCATCTCCTCATTGCGGAGGGAAGCTGCATCCGAAAGGGTAATTTCATATTCATCCCACATATAGTTAATCTGGTTCTCGATGGATTCCTCCAGCTTTTCTTTCTGCGAATTCAAGCGATAAACCTCTTTATCAAGAGCAGATATCCTCTCCGAAAGCTCTTCCCTTACTGCGAAGAAATTCTTTTGTTTAGAGGCAAGTTCCTCTTTCTTTGTGATGTCTTCCTTTAGCTTGATTTCTGCATCGCTTCTTGAAGTGTTGGAAGCCACAATCGTCTGCTCGATCTCGACAATATTTTGTTCCTTTCGCTCCATTTCCTCCGCTGTCTTTTCAAGACCGGACTTAATTTCTTCAAGCTCTGAAATAAAGCGTACGATTTCATTATCGATACGATCCACATTCTGCTTATGGAATCCTTGCTGTTGCAGCATCTTTTCCACTTCCACATCATGCTCGGATGCCTTCCTGGACTCCTCCGATTCCTTGATTCTTTGCTCTTCCAACTCCTTTTGGAAGGCGCTAATCTGGATTTCCACACTCTTCTCCAGCTTTTCCGATTCCTCTAATTCTCGTAATATGCTTTCTTTGCTGGATTTAATTTCAAGTATCTGACTTTCGATCTCACTTTCTTCCGTCTTCAATTCTCCGAAGCCTGCTTCCGCCTCGTCCTTACGTTCCTGTGCCTTAATTACATTTAAGCGGGCAGTATTTTGTCTGATAAATGCTTCCTGCAAATGGGACTTGGTCTCTTCTAAGTCAAGCCGCAGTTTATTTCTGCGCCTTTTTGTTTGCTCGATATCTTCCAAAAGATTATCAATCTCTTCCAGATACTTCTTAATCTTCTCACCGAGTTCTTCCATCTCTCTTCTTCTGCCAAGAAGATTACTATTATTTTTGAATGCTCCGCCGCTGATGGCACCTCCCGGTACAAGCAATTCTCCTTCTATAGTGACCATACGGATGCCATAATTAAATTTCTTCGCTATCTTTACCGCATTATCCACGTTATCGACTACCACGATGCGCCCGAGCATAGCCTTTGCCACATCCCGGTAACGCTTATCCGTATGCACCAGTGCATCAGCCATACCGATGACACCTTTTTCCTTTAAGGCATCTTGATTCTTAAATTCCTGAGGATCCTTAAGGCTCGTAAGAGGCAAGAAAGTAGCCCTTCCCGCTTTTTGCTTCTTTAACAAGGCGATCATCCGTTTTGCCGTATCTTCATCTTCCGTGACAATATTTTGAATATTGCCTCCAAGTGCCGTTTCAATTGCTGTTTCATATTTTTTATCTACTTTAATAATATCAGCAACTACGCCGATAATCCCTTTTTCTTCCTCCTTACATTCCATAACTTTCTTAACGCTTCCGCCATAGCCATCATAGCGTTCCGTTAAGTTAGCCAAGGCATCCATTTTGGACTTTTCCTGATGATAGACAACCTGAGTATCCCGCAGCTTCTTATCCTTCTCGGATAATTCATCACGCATACTGACAAGCTGCTCTTCAATAAGCACCTGAGAGTCGTTGCCCTTACGGATTTCTTCATTGATGCTCTCAAACTCCTCCTGCAAAAGGCGGATAGTTTCTTCCTGCTTCGCCTCATCCGATTTTGCCCTAAGAAGTCTGGAGTTCAGCTCTGCTCTACGTATACTAATCTGCTCCATCATCGTATCATATCGGCCGATTTTCGATTTGATGGTCGCTCGTCCGTTTAACGCATCGATAATGGTATTCTTACCTGTTTCAATATGATTATTTAGCTCTTCCATCTTGCTTTGTGTTTCCTGCAAGAGCCTTCTCGCTTCATCCCGTACTTGCTCCAGAGCAGCAAGCTGAGCATCGATTTTCCCTTTATCCTTTAGAATCTCTTCCTTGTCCACATTCTTTGCATCGATTTCACCTTGTACCGCTGCTAATCGGGAACGAAGATGATTCTCATTTCCTCTGGCAGAGTTAATCTGTTCTTTTAAGACATTGATTTCCCCTTCTAATTTTCCACGCAAAAGTCCGGTATCCGTCAGCTCTTCACGGGCTTTCTCAATGGCTTCATCCAACTGCTCGATCTGTCCTTGTATCTGCTCATATTCCGTCTTTATTCCTTCATACTTTTTCGAAGTTTCCTCAAGATCCCCGCCGGCAATATTGTATTTTTGCTCTACACTAAGAAGCTGCTCTCTGATACGATTATTCTCCATAAGGAAAACATTCACATCCAGCGCTTTTAATTCTTCCTTTTTCTTCAAATAGATTTTAGCGGTTTCCGCTTGCTTCTCTAAAGGCCCTGTCTGCTTTTCCAGCTCTGATAAAATATCATTGACACGAAGGAGATTCTGTTTCTCATCCTCCAGCTTCTTCTGTGCCGCATTCTTACGTCGCTTGAACTTCACAATTCCTGCTGCTTCATCGAACAATTCTCTTCGTTCCTCGGGCTTACCGCTTAAGATCTTATCGATCTGTCCCTGACCGATAATCGAATAGCCTTCTTTACCGATACCCGTATCGTAGAAGAGCTCATTCACGTCTTTTAAACGGCAAGGCGTACCATTTAACAAATATTCACTTTCTCCCGAACGGTAGATCCTTCTCGCTACAGTCACTTCATCATAATCTACCGCAAGCTGGTGATCCGAGTTATCCAGTGTAATTGCCACATAAGCATAACCGAGAGGCTTACGCAATTCCGTTCCCGAGAAAATGACATCCTGCATAGACGCACCGCGAAGCTGCTTGATACGCTGTTCACCGAGCACCCACCTGACCGCATCTGCTACGTTGCTCTTCCCACTTCCATTAGGCCCTACGATTCCTGTAATACCGTTATGGAACTTAAATGTAATTTTATTTGCAAATGATTTAAACCCCTGTACCTCAATACTTTTTAAATACATAGTTACTCCCATTACCTATTTTTCTTCATACATAGAAGTGTTTCATATGCGGCCTGCTGTTCGGCCGCCTTCTTGGTCTTGCCTGAGCCTCTTCCCATCAAGGTACCATTGACTCTGGCAGCAACGACGAAATTCTTACTATGATCCGGACCGCTCTCCCCGACTAATTCATAACGAAGAGTCCCTTTGCTATCCTTTTGCACCTCTTCTTGAAGCAATGTCTTGCTATCATAGAAAAGTTCCTTATTCTCCAAATCGGATAATACAAAACGATGGATGAAGGTCCCTGCTTTCTCATAACCACCGTCCAAATAAATAGCACCGATAATTGCCTCCATCACGTCGGCAGTGATAGATTCCCGTCCCCTTCCTCCAGTTGTCTCCTCTCCTCTTCCAAGACGAATATACTGAGTCAATTCCAAATCTTCCGCACAATAAGCGAGGGAAGAACCGCAAACGAGTGTAGAACGCTTCTTCGTCAACATTCCTTCCGGCATTTCCGGATGGGCTTCATATAAAAAGGAACTCGTCACCAATTCTAAAACCGCATCTCCCAGAAACTCCAGGCGCTCGTAGTCCTGCCTTTTATTAATCTTCTGTTCGTTGGCAAATGAACTATGGGTAAGCGCCTGCCAAAGCAGATTCTTATCCTTAAATTGGTACTCTATTTTATCTTCCAACTGTTTAAAAGTTTCTTCCGTCAACATAACATACCCTCATAAACATCGAAAAAGCCCTATGAAAAGGGCTTTCGATACTCCACTGCAATCATCATCGCATAGTTACTAATTCATAGCATTTTTGATTAACTCAACCGCTTCTTCTACTGTACTGATCTTCTCAGCCTCTTCTGCAGGAATTTCAATATCGAATTCTTCTTCAATTCCCATAATAATCTGGAACACATCCAGAGAGTCAGCACCTAAATCATCCGCAAACGTAGTATCCAACGTAATTTCCTCCGGGTCTACATTTAATACCTCGGCAATTACTTTTTTTAATTTTTCAAATTCCATTTCTACAGCCCTTTCCTATTCGTTCTCAAAACTAATCTTTTCTTTTATTTTATCATTAATCTTCTGCTCGCTAAATGTGACACATTGGAGAACAGAATTTTTGATTTCTACTGATTTCGAACTGCCATGAGTCTTCACTACCAGGCCTTTTAAGCCAAGAAGCGGAGCTCCGCCATATTGTTCCAGGTCAAATGCCTTAAGGGTTTCTTTTAATGCCGGCTTTACCAACAGAGCACCTATCTTGCTGCGAAGGGTACTAAGCATCCCTTTCTTCACCATCTTAATGAGTGTTCCGCCGACTCCCTCATACAACTTCAAGATAACATTGCCGACGAAGGCTTCGCATACAATAACATCCGCATATCCCGATGGAATATCTCTCGCTTCTATGCTTCCGATAAAGTTAATATCCCGGCAACTTTGAAGCAGCGGAAAGGTTTCTTTCACAAGGGCATTCCCTTTATCTTCCTCCGCACCGATATTAACAATCGCCACCCTGGGATTCTTGATACCCATAGTGCTTTCCATGTATACACTTCCCATCCTGGCAAACTGTACGAGATGAGACGGTCTTGCGTCCACGTTGGCGCCGCAGTCGATTAAAAGTGAAGCTCCCTTCTCCGTCGGTATCAATGGTGCAAGGGGCGGTCTCTCCACTCCCTTTAGGCGCCCTACAATCACCTGCCCTCCAACTAAAGTAGCTCCGGTGCTGCCTGCCGATACATAAGCATCACATTCTCCGCTCTTCACAAGCTGAAGTCCCTTCACGATAGAGGAATCCTTCTTCCTGCGAATAGCCATAACAGGCGGCTCTGCCGTCTCTATCACCTCTGTCGCATTGATAATTTCCACTTGGGAAGACGGATAAGTATATTTCTTCAGTTCTTCCTTAATAGCATCTTCTATCCCCACCAGATAGACCTTAACATTGTTGCTTTCTTTCACCGCTTCTATCGCGCCTTTTACGATTTCACCCGGTGCATTATCTCCGCCCATCGCATCGATAGCAACTTTTACTAATTCTGACATATGCAGCCTCCTCATATCCTTCTTTAATATACTAAACCCATATATAAAAATCAAGATATTTTTATACATAACAATGTATTATTTTGTACTATTTTCTTAATTATAACGAAAAAAGGTTCTCCTAATCAAATAGGAAAACCTTAATGTTCTAATCATTAATCTACAGAAATGATTTCTTTTTTGTTATAAGAGCCACATTTCTTGCATACTCTGTGGGGCATCATTAACGCGCCGCACTTGCTGCATTTAACCAATGTAGGAGCACTCATTTTCCAGTTTGCTCTTCTCTTATCTCTTCTACCCTTGGAAGATTTATTCTTGGGACAAATAGACATTGTTACACCTCCTTATTTGCGTCAAAGATATCTTTTATCCTTGCCATCCTCGGATCGGGTACAAATGTATCACAAGCACATTGTCCTTCATTCAAGTCTTTCCCACACTGCATACAGATTCCTACACAGTCCGGCTGACATAAAACCTTCGTCGGCAAGTTCATAAAACACTCATTCTTAATCAAATCATCTATGTTAAGCTGGTAACCTTCCATGAAATTCTGGTCATCGTCTTCCGCGTCTTTCGTATATGCATCAGGTCCTTCTACGACTCTTGTAAAATCGAGAATCACTTTTTGCAAAACGGGCTTGAGGCATCTGTCACAATTCATGGCAAATGTAAGCTCCATCTTACCTTCTATAGACGCTTGGTTAGTTCCAATATTAGTCAAAGTAAGTGTCACCGGTGTCTTCTCGATAATCGGGAAATCCCCCAAACGGCTGTCAATCTGCACAATATCGATTTCTACCTGTTTTTCTACTACTTTGCCTTCAGATGTTAAAACATCAGTTAGGTTCATTAACATAGCTGACTCCTTATGAAAATAATCATTTTCACACTTTATCAATTATATCTATCGATTACTTTTTTGTCAATAGATATTTTATGTTATTGGTTACGGAGTGAACAGTAACTATTTTATCATTTGACAAGAGCAAAAGTTTCCCTCGCAATTGCCAATTCTTCGTTGGTAGGAATCGCAAGAACATTCGTCCTCGAATCCGCTGTGGTAATGATACCTTCCACGCCTCGCTTCGCATTCGCTTCTTCATCGATCTCAATTCCAAGGTATCCCAGATACGCGCATACCAGGGTACGGATAAATGCACTGTTCTCTCCAAATCCTGCGGTAAAACAAATAGCATCCACACCGTTCATCGCTGCGGTATATGCACCTACATACTTCGCCACATGATAAGCGAAAACTTTCATCGTACGAACCGATGCTTCCTCTCCCTTTTCATATGCATCTACCAAATCTCTGAAATCTGAGGAAAATCCATCGGAAAGTCCTAGCACTCCGGACTCCTTATTGAGCACATCCATAATTTCATCGATATTTTTGCCTTCTGTATCAGCGATGAATTTAATAATCGCCGGATCAATATCGCCGGAGCGGGTTCCCATAATTAAGCCTTCCAAAGGAGTCAGTCCCATGGAAGTATCCACGCATTTGCCATTTTTTATTGCAGAGATGCTGGCTCCGTTTCCGAGATGACAAACGATAATCTTCAAATCCTCGTAGTTGCGGCCTAATAGCTGAGCCGCACGATGGGATACATAAGAATGGCTCGTTCCATGGAAACCATATCTTCTTACCTTATATTCTCTGTAATACTTGTATGGAATAGCGTACATATAAGCTTCTTCGGGCATTGTCTGATGAAAGGCAGTATCGAATACAGCTACCATAGGGGTGCCGGGCATCAACTTCTTACATGCATCGATACCGATAAGATTAGCCGGGTTGTGAAGAGGAGCGAGCGTGTTGCACTCTTCAATTGCCTTAATAACCTCATCCGTAATCATAGTGGAAGAAGCAAACTTCTCTCCGCCATGGACAATTCGATGTCCTACCGCGCCGATTTCTTTAAGACTTTTCACTACTCCGTTTTTCTCATTCGTCAACGCTTCGAGCACAAGGCGGATAGCCTCTGTATGATCTCCCATAGGCGTTACTGCTGTTACCTTTTCTCCGCCTGTAGGCGCATATACGAGTTGGCTTCCTTCTATACCGATTCTTTCACAAAGCCCTTTTGCAATTAACTTCTCATCTGTAGCATCGATTAACTGGAACTTAAGGGATGAGCTGCCACAGTTTATTACTAATATATTCATCTTTATTTCTCCTGGATTTTCTTACGAAATTCTTTCTTCTTATCGCATTATAATTTATTCTCTAAAGAGTGTTTTACTCTTTAGGCAGTTTATACATATATTTATATTATCTGTATCCGATTAAGCAAGCTGTGCCTGCACGGCTGTCAAAGCCACAACGCCGACAATATCCTGCCAGGAACATCCGCGGGACAGGTCATTAACCGGTCTTGCAATTCCTTGAAGCATCGGTCCGTAAGCTTCCGCTTTCGCAAGTCTCTGTACAAGCTTATACCCAATATTACCGCTATCCAAGTTAGGGAAAATTAAAACATTGGCATTTCCTCCTACCGGACTTCCGGGTGCCTTAGACTTAGCTACCTGGGGCACCAAGGCAGCATCTGCCTGCAATTCTCCATCCAACATCAAATGAGGATATTCTTCCTTCGCAATCTTCGTCGCTTCCACAACCTTATCCACGAGAGGATGTTTCGCACTTCCTTTCGTCGAATGGGATAGCATGGCGATTATCGGTTCTGTTCCCACTAACTGGCGGAAACTCGTAGCACTGGAATCTGCAATAGCTGCAAGCTCTTCCGCCGTAGGATCTTGGTTCAGACCACAATCTGCAAAAAGAAAAGTTCCATTATCTCCATATTCACAATTCGGTACATCCAGAATAAAGAAGCCTGATACGAGCTTTACTCCGGGGGCTGTCTTAAGAATCTGCAACGCCGGGCGTAGTGTATCCGCTGTCGCATGACATGCACCTGCCACCATTCCATCCGCTTCTCCCGCCTTTACCATCATAACAGCGAAGGTTAAATAATCGGTTAAGAGAAGTTCTTTCGCTTTTTCCATCGTCATTCCCTTAGCTTTTCTTATTTCATATAATAGATTCGTATATTCTTCCAACTTGTCCGTCTGAGCCGGATTTATAATCTTAGCACCGCCGAGCTCTACCTCCAGCCAGCTGGCACCATCCATAATTTTCTCCTCATTGCCTACCATAATAATATTCGCGATTCCCTCTGCAATAATATGGGATGCAGCAATTAACGTTCTCTTATCCGTAGTCTCCGGCAGAACGATTGTCTTTTTGTTGCTCCTTGCCTTTTCTTTAATAATATCGATATAGGACATATCCTATTCTCCTTCCTCTTTTCTTATCGTATTTGTTCCAAAAGAACAATTTTCCCCATTTTCATATACCTTCATTTTGTATACAAAAATTATACAAGATTTGAATACCGCATACAAGATGAAATTTATAAGAAAACCTATAAATATTGTGCTAAATCAAATACAAAACTAATGTTACAAACTAATCCTTACCAATTACTGTATGAATTGTATTCTATGTAAATTCATGCTATTATAACCGAAAAGAACGACTGGAAAGGCAGTATAAATGAAAACAGCAGGTATTATCGTAGAATACAATCCCTTTCATAATGGACATAAATATCATATCGAACGAACAAAGGAATTAACAGGTTGTGATTTTGTAATTGCGGTGATGAGCGGTAATTATATGCAGCGAGGTGTTCCTGCTGTTATCGATAAATATGCCCGCACTGAGATGGCACTTCGAAATGGTGTCGACTTGGTGCTGGAACTTCCCCTCTTCTATGCATCTGCGAGTGCAGAGTATTTCGCTCTTGGCGCTGTCTCCCTTTTGAATAAACTGGAGGTCACAGATTCCTTATGTTTTGGCAGTGAATGTGGCGATGTGCATATTTTATCAGAAATCGCTTCCGTCCTTATTGACGAGCCGACTCTTTACAGGGAAGTTTTGCAAGCACGGCTTAGAAAAGGCTTATCCTATCCGAAAGCGAGAAGTGAAGCTATTTCAACCTGTCTCTCTTCCCCTGCATACGTAGAAGCGATCTCATCTCCGAACAACATTCTCGGTATTGAATATATAAAAGCGTTGAAACGAATGGAAAGCAGGATACATCCTTATACCATTCAAAGAAAGGGCGGCGGCTATCATGACACCTCCCTCATAGCAGATTTTAAAGAAGATGCGTCTCCTAAAAGCTCTGCCTCCGCCATTCGACAGTCCATGAATGGTATCGATGGACTCTTTTCCATAGAAGATCATGTTCCGCCCTCCGTCTATGAACGGTTAAGCGATTCTTATCAAAAGAGCTTTCCTATAAGAAGTGATGACTTTTCTCTCTTATTAAAATATAAGCTTCTATCAGAGGAAGAAGAGGGATATACGAAATATGTGGACGTATCTTCAGATTTATCGGATAAAATAAAGAAAAACTTACGTTTTTACAGGAGCTTTGAACAGTTCTGTGAATTGCTCAAATCCAAAGATATGACTTATTCCCGTATCAGCCGCTGCCTCTTACATATCCTTTTGGATATAAAAAAGGAGGAACTTACCACTTTCTTAAACGGTGATTGTATCTATTATGCCAGAATGCTCGGATTCCGAAAAGAAGCGGAAGAATTATTACACGAAATCCGAATCCATTCCTCCATTCCTCTTATTTCCAAATTGGCAGATGCCGCTCCCTTTCTTAACGAAGCCGGAAACAGGATGTTGAAAAAAGAAATTCAAGCTTCTCATATTTATGACAGTGTTGTTGCTCATAAGTTCGACTGCGATAGCACGAGCGAATATAGCAAACGGCTGGTTATCCTATAGGCGGATGGCCAGCCGTTTACCTAATAGTTACTTTTATTCTATTAATTTCATTTCATTACTGCGGTTTACTTTTATGCGGTAATTTCTTCAAACTGAGATTGATACAATTCTGAATAGAAGCCTTTTTGTGCTAACAACTGCTCATGATTCCCCTGTTCGATAATATCCCCATCCTTCATTACAAGGATTAAATCCGCATCGCGGATTGTTGAGAGGCGATGGGCGATGACGAAACTGGTTCTTCCTTTCATCAAGTTATTCATAGCCTTCTGAATACGAGCTTCTGTTCTCATATCCACAGAACTCGTCGCTTCGTCAAGGATCATAATCTTACTGTCTGCAAGGATTGCTCTGGCAATCGTGAGAAGCTGTTTCTGCCCTTGGGATACATTGCTCGCTTCTTCATTCAATTCCATTTGGTAGCCACCCGGAAGTGTCTGAATAAAATGATGGGCATGAGCTGCCTTTGCTGCCTCAATCACCTCTTCATCGGTAGCATCCAGCCTACCGTAACGGATATTTTCCATAATCGTGCCTTTAAACAGCCAGGTATCTTGTAATACCATACCGAAAGCTTTTCGAAGCTCACTTCTTTCAAGCTCCTTAATGTCGTGTCCGTCTACGAGAATCTTTCCGCCATTCACATCATAAAAGTGCATCAAAAGCTTCACCATCGTTGTCTTACCCGCTCCCGTAGGTCCTACGATCGCTACCTTCTCACCAGCCCTTACCTGACTGCTGAAATCGTGAATAATAATCTTATCAGGGTGATAACCAAAGCGTACATGTTCAAAACTTACATTCCCCTCCAGATTATCAAGGAAAAGTGCCTTCTCTCCTCTGTTTTCCTCCTCTTCACCCAAGAATTCAAAGACTCTTTCCGCCGCTGCTGCCATAGACTGAAGCATATTCGATACTTGTGCCACTTGAGCGATCGGTTGGGTAAAGTTTCTTACATATTGGATAAATGCTTGGATATCTCCAATTTGGATACTCCCTTTAATTACTAAAAAGCCGCCGCTTACCGCAACTGCTACATAACCTAAGTTACCTACAAAGTTCATAATCGGATGCATCATTCCGGAGAAAAATTGAGACTTCCAGGCAGACTGATAGAGAATCTCGTTAGTCTCATTGAATTCTTTCAGTACCTGTTCTTCTCTGTTGAAAGCTTTTACAATGTTATGGCCTCCATAAATTTCTTCTACCTGCCCGTTAATCTTACCTAAATATTTTTGCTGAGATACGAAGTATTTTTGGGAGAACTTCACAGTCACCCCAATAAGAATACCTGATACAGGCAGAATTACAAAGGCAATCAATGTCATGAGCGGACTAATGCTTAACATCATAATAAGCACACCGATAATAGTGATGACTGAAGTAATAAGCTGGGTGATACCTTGATTCAGACTCTGTCCTAAGGTATCCACATCGTTAGTAATACGAGACAGAACTTCTCCTACCGGCTTCGACTCAAAGTATTCAAAGGGCATACGATTAATTTTCTGTGAGATCTCCTGTCGAAATCTATAGCTAAGTTTCTGTGAGATTCCTGTCATAATAAATCCCTGAATAAAGGATAGCACCGCACTAAATACATATAATCCGAGCAATACAAGAAGAATCTGCCATATCTTATCAAAGTTGATTCCTCCGGTTCCTGCGTACTTACCCATAAGTCCGTTAAATATTTCGGTGATTGCCCTACTCATTATCTTCGGTCCTACAATACCAAAGGCAGTACCGCCTATGGCAAAAATCACCACTGCGATCAATCCATACTTATAAGCACCCATGTATCGTAACAACTTACCGGTTGTACCCTTGAAGTCCTTAGCCTTCTCCCCCGGCATCATTCCGCTTCCAGGCCCATATGACCTTTTTTGAGGTTTACTTTGCTCACTCATTATGCCATACCTCCTTTCAGTTCTTCCTCCGATAGCTGTGCTCTGGCGATCTCCTGATACGTTTCACACGTACGAAGAAGATGTTCGTGAGTACCGATGCCGACCATTTTTCCTTCCTCCAGGACGATAATCTGATCCGCATGTAATATAGTGCTGATTCTCTGGGCTACAATCATTACCGTGGACTCGGATAGCTTTTCATGTAATGCCTTTCGAAGCACCACATCTGTCTTGTAATCAAGGGCTGAGAAACTATCGTCGAACAAGCACACCTTTGGTTTAGATGCAATAGCCCTTGCAATCGAAAGCCGCTGCTTCTGTCCACCCGATACATTGGTTCCTCCCTGAGAAATCTCACTCTTATAAGTATCCGGCTTGCTATCGATGAATTCCTGAGCCTGAGCGATAGACGCCGCTTCCTTCATCGCTTCATCGTCGATAAAATCTCCGGCAAATTTAATATTCGACTCAATATCTCCGGAAAATAACACTCCCTTTTGCGGTACATAGCCGAGGATACTGCGAAGTCTATGTTGAGATAAATCTCTAATATCAATTCCATCTATCGTAATCTTCCCTTCTGTCACATCATAGAATCTGGGAATTAATTGAATCAATGTAGATTTGCCACATCCGGTACTGCCAATGATCGCAGTCGTTTTACCCGGTTCGGCGGTGAAAGTGATATCTACAAGGGCATCCTCGTCAGCCCCCGGATAACGGAAGGATACATTATCAAAAGAAAGCACTCCTCTTAAACCATCAACTTCTCTATCCTTCACAATTTCCTTATCGTGAATGGAAGACTCCGTATTGACTACCTCTTCAATACGCTCTGCTGCCACCCCTGCACGAGGAAGCATTACAGAAATCATAGTAATCATCAAAAATGCCATTACAATCTGCATTGTATAAGTAATGAACGCCAGCAAATCTCCTACTTCCAGATTACCCATATCAACACCTTGTGCACCGAACCACACGATCATAACAGTAATTCCATTCATAATCAGCATCATCACAGGCATCATAAAGGTCATAACACGATTCGTGAACAACTGATTCTTCATCAACTGTCTACTCGCCTCATCAAAACGTTTCTCTTCAAATTCCTCTCTATCAAAAGCCCGGATGACCGGAATACCGGTTAATATCTCCCTGGAAACGAGATTCAGCCTATCGATTAAGGGCTGCATCTTCTTAAATTTGGGCATAGCTATTATCATAAGGCTTCCTACCAAAACAGTAATCGCAGCAACTGCCACCCCGATGATCCATCCCATACCGGTTCTTGTGCCGGATACCCTGATAACACCGCCAATTCCTATGATGGGAGCATACAATACCATGCGAAGCAGCATGACCGATACCATCTGTACTTGCTGGATATCATTCGTACTTCTTGTAATTAACGAAGCGGTTGAGAACGTCTCCATCTCCGCATTGGAAAAGGAAATAACACGATGGAAGACCCTACTCCTTAAGGACATACCAATCTTAGCGGATACTCTGGCTGCAATCAGACTCGATAGAATTGTCGTCAACATCATTACTACCGATAACCCTAACATAACAGCACCCTTAGATAACAAATAATGAGTCTGTATATAGGCAGGATCGCCACTTATTACTTCTGTCATCGCCGGATCAATACCGCCACGGCTTATGCCGATATCCACAATGTCTGCAGTATACTGAGGCAATGTTAGATCACAGTAAGCCTGGAGAACTAAAAGAGCGATGATAATAGCTACAGAGGCTTTTGATTCACCTAAATATTTCAAAATTTTAAACATAAATTTGCTTTTAACTCCTTTTCATAATCTTTCCCTTTAAAAACTTGCAATAATCATCTATCATACTCTTCTCTTAGCTTTGATTCAATTAAAAAATTATTAAATTATTAGATAATTTCATAGAAAAGACATTTCTGCAAAAAAATAAAGAATCTGCTTGGAGATTCTTCGCGTATGAATAGTGCGAATAAAATGAAAAAGGGCCTTGAAAAAGACCCTTTCAAGCAGATAGCGGGAGTCGAACCCGTCTCTCCGGCTTGGGAAGCCGGCGTTCTGCCGATGAACCATATCTGCACAAATCATACCTCATCAAGATATAATAAAACAGCTTCTCTGATTGTGCCTGTGTGTTCAAAAAATTCGATTTAAGAGAGAAACCCTGTTAAACGGGATAGAAAAGTAATATCCGTCTACAAAATCATCTGTATAACCCATCACCTTCTTAGCGATTTCTATACCCGCATTCTCCCCTTCTTCCCGTGTCATATCGGGGGAAAAGTGAGCGAGCACTTCTTCTGTCACATTAATTCCTGTCATTTCGTTCTTAATAAAAAGAGCATTCCGGTAACTTACTAAAGGCATAATCCCACATAGAATTCTTGCCCCTGTCTCTTCCTTCACAATGCGCAGCTTCTCAGCTTCCTCCTGCGTAAAGATTGGCTGCGTCAGGAAAAACTCCGCTCCCTGCTGCATTTTTTTCTTCACCCGTCCCACTTCTACATTCAGATTCGGTCTGTTGTGGTTCAGCGCACCGCCAAATACAACGGGATCCTTCGCAAATTCTTCCTGATTCAGTTCATCCAGCATCTTCATCAACCCTACCGAATCGAAGTTAAATACACTTTTCACTTCCTGTCTTATTAAAGTAGGCACCGGATCTCCCGTAATAACGAGCATATTCCTTATTCCATTAATGTATGCCCCTAAAAGCTGGGAGCGCATTCCTATCGCATTCTTATCCCTACAGCATATATGCGGCATTACACAAAGTCCTGTCTCCTTTGCAGCCTTCATACTCATAAGCACGGAATCTGCCCTGGTTCTTCCAGAAGGGGAATCAGGGAAAGTAACAACATCCGCAATTCCTTCTTTTAATTGAAAAACAGCTTCCATCACTTTTTCATCGTTCGCTCCGGGAGGAGGCGAAATCTCCACCGCAATCAACTTCTCTCCCGGCTTCTTATCTTTCCAGAAACTATTATCCTTTACACTCTGCTGCGTTCTTTCCTCTATACCCTGGATGGACAGCTTCTTTTCTCTTTGGTGTATGTCGATCATTTCCTTCATACGACGGATATAGTCAGGATTCGTACCACAGCATCCACCGAGGAAATCTACTCCCTTCAAAGAAATCTCGTTCATCTTTAAGGTAAAGTATTCTGCATTATCCCTGAAAATCATGCGGTTCTTAATTAACTTAGGATATCCTGCATTGGGAAGGGCGGTTACATACTTGCCTTCCGGCCAGTCAACGGCATCGATAATTGAGAACATGTGCCCGGGACCTACGCCGCAATTAAAGCCCAGTGCATCAATTTCACTAACCTTTCCGGCATCCTGTATCAGCCTTCCCGCGCTGATTCCCGCATTACTATAACCGTTCTGATTCACACAGAACTGCACGATAATAAAAACTTCCCGTTCTTTCTTTATCTCCTTTATTACCGGCAGAATCCTATCCATATCCGTAAAGGTTTCGAAAATAAGAATCTGTGCACCTTCCTCCAGGAAGGTATCACATATTAATTTGTATTCCAGATAGGTTTCTTCTTCAGAAATTCCATGGCTTCCCGGAATCGGACCGATATCACCTGCCAGAAAACAATCCTCTCCCGATATCCTTTTGCTTTCTCTGGCAGCTTCGGTCGCATGCTTCCACGCTGCCCTTATATTTTCCGCCAATCCTTTTTCATCACACTGAAGACTCTCTTTGTTCGAGGCAAAAGTGTTCGTCCGCACCAGCACGGCTCCAGCGTCCAGATAACTGCTGTGTATCTTTTTCACCAGCTCCGGATGCTGTATATTCGCCTGTTCGGGAAGTATTTCATCATCGAACAACGCTGAAAAGTAGGTGCCGAATGCCCCGTCGCATATTATTTTCTTATCTTGCAAATATTCATGAATCTTCATCTATTTTCTCCGAAATATCTTATCTATTTTCGTTTACATAAATCTGCACTCTGCTTTGGATAATATCCGCCACTTCCTTCGCATTCTTCTGTCCTGAAAAATAAGGCGCAGCTTCTTCTGAAATAATATTTATCAGATTTTCATCATAGGTATGAGGACGATCTACCGACATAATGAAGTTCATTACATCATCCACCTCTTCCTTTGTAATCGGATCGATCTTAATCTCTACATCCCCTACAAAATACGATTGAGCGTAACCCACCATATTTCCAAAGGAATCTTCGTAAGGTTCTGTTCTCATCGCCTCTTCGGCCATAGTTTCAACACGTGCCAGACTTAAGGGCCATCCATAACTGATTGAGTTTTGATATTCATCCATTAAGAAGTATCGCATAAATTCCCATGCACCCTCTTTATGCTTCGATTTCGCCGCCATTACCAAATCCAAATTCGGAATGATGGTAGAGCCGTTTCTATCTTCTGCCGGGAAGCCTTTGAGAGTAATATCCACTCCAAAAGTTCCTTTCTTCATATAATTATATGAAGGAAAGCCGTCCAGATAACTAATGGATAAAAGCACCTTGTCATCCCGCCACAGACTGTCATAACTACGCCAGAACTCATCATTGTAGTCGCCATCATCATATTGCTCCGGGAATTGTTTCAAGAATTCCAGAAGCTGGATAAAGGCATCTGAATTATATTTACATTCACCTGTTTCCCAATTAATAAACTGTCCGCTGGACATCTGAATGCTATATTGCAACATACTGGCCCTTGTTTCTCTGGCGAATATCAAAGTACCTTCCGGCTTGCCCGCCATGACCTCATTCAGCTCTTCCAGTGTCCACCCTGGCTCCGCTCCTACATCGGAAGTCTTACCTGCCACTGTAAAAATGGAAAAGCTGGGAACCAACTGATACAGTTTTCCATTGGACTCATATGCCCTCAGTATATTTTGGAAGTAATCCTCTTTATTTAACTCTTCATCCTTATCGATATATCCATACAAGTCTTCAAACAGACCTTTAGAAATATAACTTTCTACCGGAAGGCTCGTATCCATCACAAGAATATCAGGCACATAGCCTGAAGCTATATCCGTATTTAGCCTTGTAAGGCCTACTGTATAATCTTCATCAGTATTATATTGTGAGTAGTCACGAATCTGAATACGGTATTTCTCATTTGTCTTATTGAACTGCACCACCTGATTGCGGATATCCCAACCAATTCCGTTGCAGCCAAGAGTTAATATCTTCTTATCCACTACATCTTTCGGGTCTACCTTCGTAAACTTCATCAATACCGTATTTCCTGTAAGATTATCGTTTATCATACCATAGAATTCCGTCTCACTCACCGGAACAATACTATAGACGTAGGAAGCATTTAAATCGGAGTCAATAAAGTTCATAAGCTCCGTCACTTCCTCATCCCCCAGATTATAACCATATACTCCCACATTGCTTACAAGAAGTAAATCATGACTGATACCCGGAAAATAACTATACATAGAGGAAATGCCAGGGACATAATACTCTTCGGACTTCTCACCCGTCTCGATATCCATCTTCTGCAGCATATATTTGTTATTCTCACTGCTATAAGACATGTTCAAAATAGTACCATCCGTAAGCTGTATAAGATCCCCCATATAGGAATCTTCTTCCTGCTTTACCTTTTTGAGCACATTCCCTTGTGTATCATACAGCGTCAATCCATAGGCGTCCGCAATAGCAATACGTCCATCGCCTAAAATCTTCATCCAGTTCACACCATAATAAGAATCTTCTCCTTCGCCCTTCAAAGACTGTTTCCAAAGCTCGTTCCCTTCCCCATCCATTTTGAGGAGGTAGTAATTCTCCTCCCATACATAGTTCTCCGGATCGCTGTTATCCTCGAAATACTCATTCAAAACGCAATAATAATTTCCTTCATCATCTACCGTTAACGATCCCATGTATTGATTGTTCGTTAAAGTAAGAGTAACCATGGAAGATTCCGAGCCGTCCAATTTCTTTTTCACAATATAGGTCTCTCTCGACTCTTCCATCCAATTATATCCTATAATATAGAGGGCATCCTCACGCAGGAAATAGTCAGAAATGGTATTCTTATCCTCCACTTCCTCAATGGAAACTTCTTCCATTCTATAAACATGCTCCTTTGTTGCTTTCGACTCTTCTGAACCTCCGCCACAAGCAGTAAGTGATAATACCATAATAGCTGCTAATAGACCCACTATTTTTTTCATATAGTTCTCCTCCTCTTCTAATGGTATTACTCTATCTTAGAAATATTTCCACTTACTTTTTTCTTTCTGAAAACGATTCCCAATGTTCTCTTTCCATACCCCAAGGAAATGAATTACATCTCTCCATGTCCATTTCTTTCGCTTCCAAAGTAAAATTAGTGTAATAATCATAATTCCTGCCGGAATCATAAGTGTTATAATCTGTAACGCTAGCACGATAGCAAAAATATCCTCCCATCCTCTCGCCACATTCTCCCAATAAGGATAACCGATAGCATAAGAATTCATGGACCGCGTTCCCAATTCGGAAATAACGGTAAATAAGGATTTGAAGCCGTATCTTGCAGAATTCTCGACCACTTGCATTCCTACCTCATCGATACCGAACTTCTCTTTCACCTTCGCATAAGCAAATCCACTGACCGGATTAGGCATAACGATTTCATAAGCGCCAACACCGCTTATACTTCCCATAGATGCCAGTGTCTCATAGGAAACAAAGGCATAGGTTTTATTAAGCCCTGCGGCCTCTTGCATTCTTCCATCCGCTCTTTTTATTACACCTGAGATGTAGTGAGGAGTCCCTCCGATGGAGACTTCCATTCCGGCTACATCGCTGGAACCAAATAACTGCCATGCAGCATCCTCATCAATAATAATTTTATCCTGCATCAAGTCGTTGCCCGAGAAATAGGATCCGCTAACAAGTTGCATCGGATGAAATAAGAAAAAATCGCCACCGATTCCCGCTGCATCTACTTCCAAAGATACCTTGCCGCTCTTAATCGTCACTTTACCTTGCGCACTATAAGCATCTGCCCATAATCGCGCATTTTCATTCGGCGGTGTTATTGAGGATTCCAAAAGAACTGCATCCATTTGATATCCAAAACCCAAAATCTTATTTTTATCTACTCCTGTACCTTCAGCAAAATAACAGCTTATCTGCGCCACATCATTCTCAGCCGACCACCTGCCTGCCACATTTTGATCCAGCAAAGCTTGTTTCTTCACCGTGGCGAAGATGGTAAGCCCTGCCCATAAAAGCAGGCAAAAGACTACGACCGCAGACAACACGATTTGTTTTACCGTAAGATTCCTCCAAAAATTTTTCATAATATATTAACCTGCTGCCTTAATCTGTTAAACGAACTTGCTTGCCCGCTTCTACCGGCTTCGTCGCCGTAGTAATTACATATTCATAACCATAAAGTCCTGCCGAAATCGCCGTATGGGTATCATCGGAAGCGAGAACCTCCACATCGATTCTTGTCGCTATATAACGATTGCCCAGAGGACTGCTCTTCGATTCCACAATAAGGATAAACTTACCGTTATTGTCCTCTCTAATCGCACTATTAGGCACAACCAGCTCATAATTAGCACTCTTTTGCCCCACTGCAAGGCTCAGTGACTGCCCCGCCTGCACATCTCCTTCCACATTAAATGTAAGAAGCTTCTTCTGTGCCGGATCTTCCTTATCGGGCTTAATGGATACAAGCGTTGCTTTTACCTCGTCATAATACCACGCATTTTGCAATTCCGCTATATCACCGACAGAAAGCTTCTTCGCCTGTTCCGTCGTTGCGGAGAAAGAAAGGGTAAAACCTTTACCTTCCGGCTGAATCACTGCCAATACCTCTTCCGGTTTGGTCGATTCTCCGGCTACATGATTGATGGATGTAATAGTTCCTGTCACAGGCGCCACCACATTGGCTCCTACTGATTTTTCCTTCAATTTTTCTATTTCAGCTTCCTTCTGAGCTATTTGCGTATTCTTAGCGCCAAGAGTTAACTCCGCTGTCAATGTCTTTATTAATTCGCTTCGTTCCTCTCCAATTTTAGTTATCTCGGCCGTAATATTAGACACTTCAGTTTCAGATGTCGTTTTATTATTATTGGCCTCTGCGAGTTGTTTATTTAAATCATTTTTTTCACCCGTCTTTTCTGCATCGATCTTTTTATTATTTAATGCACTTTGTGCCGATGACAGAGAATTATTGGCATTTTTCAGATTGCTTTCCGCGCCTTGCAAAGAACCCTGCAAAGATGCTAATAGTGTGGAATTACTATTATAGCTTTTCAAAGTTTTAATCGCTTCATTCAATTCCGCAGTGGCTACATTCAATTGGTACTCAGCTGCATCATATATAAATTTCTTAATCTCATTATAATTATTCTGAGCGGTCTCCAGATTCTTCCTAGCAGCCTCAATAGCCCCTTCATCCCCGGAAGCCTCTGCTGTTGCCAAGTCATTTTCTGCTGTTCTTAATTTGGTTTCTGCCTCTTTTAGTTGATCGGATGCATTTGTAAGATTAGTTTCCGCATCATCTTTCTTCTTCTGATATTCAGCAATTCCACCAGATGAACTTACTTTTCCATCTTCATCAGTTACAATCGTCCCAAGAAGTCCTGCCGCTTTCTTAAGCTGCTCTTGTATCTTATTTACCTCACCTTCAAGTCTGGTCACTTCTGCCTTTGCGCTATCAACATTATTTTGTGCTGAATTTACAGCCTTCTCTTCTCCAGTCGTATCTACAGTCACCGCTTCGTTCAAATTCTTTTGGCCGGTTAAATTGTTCAAGGTATCCTGTACGTTCTGTTGGTTTGCCGTTGCCGCAGTCAAGCGATTCTTCGCTGATTCTAATCTACTGTCGATCGATGCAAGCTGTGCCTGATAAGATGCCAGATTTCCCGTCTTTCCATTTTCCACCTTATTTATAATATCACTCGTAATATCTCCGGTAAACAGACCCGTCAAATAAGCTAACCGCAATTCATCCAATTCTTTTTCAGCGGCTTTCAATTCTTCACTCTCCACATCCTCCAGATAGAAAAGCACAGAATCTTTTTCTACTGTATCACCATTTTTTACATTTACGCTTTCTATTTTTCTGCTTTCGTTTATCACTACATTATAAGGATCAGTAGCCTCTAAATTCCCGGTTCCCCTTACCTTAGCTGTTATCGTTCCGCTCTGTACGTACTCCGTCGCTACCTCGGGCAGAGAATAGTTCATTATTGTATTGGAAAAAAAGGTTAGAACCAGCATAATTGTCAAAAATATAATGGCTGCATTCTTTACCCATTCCCTTCTTTTGGCTGCTTTTGAATTCTCATTCATTTAAAATCTTTCCTCCTATCCCTTAATTCCGCCCTGATAAGTGATTCCTTCCACCAGATAATCTTCTCCGTACAGGAATACTAATAGCGTAGGTACCATGTATATCGTTGCAACTGCAAACGCAAGTCCGATCTCTCCCGCATTTATCTTGGAAAGGAATACAGACAACGGATGCATCGCTTCGTCAGAGAGCAAAATAAGCGGCTGCTCCACCATATTCCAATAATCGATAAAAATCAATATCGCAATGGAGCACATACAACCTTTGCAAAGAGGCATGCAGATGCTCTTAAATATCTGCCATTCCCCCGCCCCATCTATCTGGGCTGCCTCAATCACTGACGTTGGGATTCTTCTCATGAATTTCGTTAACAGATATACTGCAAACGGTGAGAAAATACCCGGAAGCCATATCGCCCATCTGGTATCCAATAAATGTAACCATCCCGATACTAAATAGTTAGGTACCAAAGTTACCTGATAGGGCATAAGCATTAAAATAATATAGACAAAAAATATAATTTCTTTTATTCTGCCCCGATATCTGGTAAAGCCATACGAGGCCAGCGCCGCCACCAACAATTGGAAGGCAACAATAGGAACGACTAGAATCACCGCATTCCAAAATTTAAATAAATAATCCGGGCTTTTGAAAAGTACCGTAATATACTGGCTGAACGATACAATATCCGGAATAAATTTCAAATTCACCTTTTCAGAAATATAAGTCTTTCCTCCGGTATCTGTAGTCGAGAAGACCTGTCCGTAATTAGAGGAAATTTCCGAAGCAGACATAAACGAATTACTAATCGTAAGAATAATCGGCATTAAGAAAAGAATGGCAAAAGTAGCCGCTACTATCGTAGCAATGGCCCTCTTAATGAGATTCCTTCTTTCCCTTCTCTTTTTCCTCTTACTATATAGTCGGCTCCCCGCTAAGGCTTTCGCACCTTTTAAACCATTTTTCCGCAACATCATCCTTCCACATCCTTTCCGAAATAATTTTCCGTAAGGAAGAGAATTCCAATTAAAATTACCATAACGACCGACATCATGATGGCGGCAGCCGACAATTTCTGATAATCTAATGACCGGAATGTATTGTTCATAAAGTGTTGCATCATATATAGCGTATTATAAGGATAATCTCCGGTCAATAAGTATATTTCCCTAAACACCTTAAAAGAATTAATGAGCGACATAATCGTAACGAACAATAAGGTGGAGGACAAATATCTCAACTTAATATGGAAAAAGATCTGCCACGGCTTAGCGCTTTCCAATACTGCCACCTCCAGAATATCCTTCGGGATGCTGGAAAGGGCCGCCATAAATAAAATCATATTATAGCCTAAGTTCTTCCATAAGAATAAGATAATAATTACAATCTGTGCATAATCCGATTTCAGCCAGTCAACTTTACCTGCTCCAAATAGCCCAATAATATCATTCACCATACCGTTATAGTGAAACAGCACCTGCCATATCAATACGATAGACGCAATCGGCACCATCATTGGTGTAAGGAAAAACGTTCGAAACTGACTCCGAAACGGTATCTTACTGTCGAGAAGCATCGCGAGTAACAACGCGAGCAGCACAGCAAGAGGCACCGCAATTGCTGAGAACTTCAGCGTATTGGATGCCGCCTGTTTAAACGCCCCATTGCCGAACACATTAACAAAGTTATCAAGAAATACAAAGCTATGGTTAATAGGGTTGTCCACTAACGAATAATATACTACTACTAAAAAAGGAATCACAAAGAACACCAGCACACCAAGAAGGCTAAACGAGAGGAAAATCAAAGAGATTTTCCTTCCACGTCCGTCCTTTTTCTGTATGCCACCTTTCTTTTTACTTACCTTCTGCTCTTTATCCTTTATTTTCTTCTTTCTCGGAACCATTAATTCCTTCTTCACGATACTTTTACCTTCTATCTCGTTTCATTAATATAAGTCTGCACCCTGTTTTGAATCAAAGAAGCAGTTTCTTGCGCACTTTTTTGACCTTCAAAATAAGATTGTGCTTCCTCACTAATAATAGAAAACATTTTTTCATCCTTTATGTTTTCTATTCCCCTGGCCGCCTCGATAATTGCCTTCATACGTCCAATCTGTTCTTGCGTTGCAGCATATACGTCTACGGTAACAAGAGAATCCCCGTCTCCCCAGGACCAAGTAACTTTTGATACTTCTTTTTTCGTTCCATCCGTATCTTCATAATATTCCGCTTCTGCATCTTTTGCAAATTGTTTTTCCAAAGCTGACTTACTAATTGGAAATCCACCGTTTGCTGATTCCAGGTTTTCCTGCCTTTCCTGCAACAAGTTGAACCGCAGAAACTCCCATATTCCCTCTTTATTTTCAGCTTTAGCATTCATTGCTGCCGTTGTTCCATTCGGATTTATTACAGAACCACTTCCTTCTGTCGTGGGATAACCGATGAAATTCACTTCTTCTCCAAACATGTACTCATACATCTGATATTGGGTCACATCGGTGATTCTTGTTCCTTCCATCAAAAGTTGACCGCTTCTTAACCGGTCAATTTGACTCGACGCACCGGAAGATTCTGCCATTTCCTTGGGAAAGCGGTTAGCAAACTCCAGAATCCTCAAGAATTCTTCCCCTGTAAAATCACATACGCCTGTCTCCGCATCTACAAACACACCTAAATTCATCGAACACATAAGCTGTAGGATGGAATCCTTCGTATTAAAAGGCAGAATTTCCACATCGGCGGGCTTACTATCAATGAACTTTATCATATCATCAATAGACCATGAACTTCCGTTTCCTACATCAGACACTTTACCGATAAGCGTCCCTACGCTAAAACAAGGCATAATGGCATAAATCTTACCATCTACGGAGTAAACATCCATCACATTTTCAAGATATTCTTCCCTTTTTATCCCTGTATCCCCTTCCAAATACGGCGTTAGGTCTTCCGCGATTCCCATAGAGACCAATTGCTCCAAGGTGAGGAATCCATAGACCATATCGATCATATCCGGTCCTTTACCTGCCGCAAGATCTGCCGATAAAAGAGCAGTTCTTTCCTCAAAGTCCATACTGTCATCCCCGTACAGCTTCACTTCAATCCGGTATTTATCACTTTGTTTGTTAAAAGCGACAATGTCCTTGTTCAAAAAATAAGGCACATAAATCGTACCGTAAGTCAGTACCGTCTTCTCCTGTACTTGTGAACGATTCTTCTTTGTCAGCACTACGAGTTCCGCCTCCGGTGACTCTGACATATAGTCTATCGTAATGGCTGCTATTCTGCCGTCTCCAAGCATTTGCACACTTTGTAAACTAGTGCTGTTAATATCACTATCCAGCCAATTCAGAACTTCTATCGGTTCCTGATCCGTCAGATTACAAGTGTATAACTTGGTCTCCTGAGTATAAACGAGATCAACATCTTTACCGCCTTGATAGGTTCCATAATCAAAAGGAATCGAACTATTCACATCCACCAGAGATTTACCGGCTAAATCCACTTCCTGTAAGCGCCAGCCCGTACTGTCATAAAAACCTACGATAATCCGCCCATCCCGTATCCGAAACATATTCTGAATATAAGTTTTTGCGGGAATCTCACATAACATCTCGCCGGTCGGTCTTATTACATATACTGTCTGATTGGCATTCACATAATAATTCCCATCCTTATCGGATAATGTACCCTGTATATAAAAATCCTTAATTTTATTGAAAAAATTAGAGACATCCACAGATTCCAGAACTTGACCTTCGGTCGATAACTTCCGAAGCTCAACGCTCTCAAGTATACTGCCTACTTCCTCGGGCGCACTATCAGCATCTGTAGATTCACCGTCTTCCTGAGCTGTTTGCTCTTTATAGGCAGGGATTGCTAACACGAGATTCCCTTCTACATCCGTACCGATACAAGAGATGTATGCCTGCTCCTTTATTTCTACCGGAATAGCTTGCGGCTCCATATCCCCGATTTCCATAGAAAACAATCTGCTTTCCCCGGCTTCGCTATTTCCGACAAAATAAATCTTTTCATCCTCTCCAAAGATCATACTGCTCGTGTAGTAATCAGGCATCGTAAGCGACTGATATTCTGCCTCATATACATACTCTTCACTTTGCTCTTGTATCGCTGCAGCATCCTGCATGCCATCTGTGCCCTTCCCACATCCGGCAAGCAGCAAGCTCATCGCTACTGATGCTGCAACTTTTACCCTTTTTTTCTTATTCATACTCTCTTTCCCCCTTATACTTTTTATATTACCTATTCTCATTTACATAAATCTGCACTCTGCTCTGAATGATATCCGCAACTTCCTTCGCATTCTTCTGACCTTCGAAAAAGGCTGCCGCTTCCTCCGAAATAATGGCATTCATCTGCTCATCATACTGATATTGCGTATCTATACTTTCAATCAGACTTCTTACTTCTTTTATCTCTTCCTCTGTAGCTGCATAAATCTCCATATCATAGCCATCATAACTCCACGATGTCTTCGGCTGCTTTATTTGATTGCCATCAGCATCTTCATAATAATCTTCCTTCATCGCCTCAGTAAACTGTAGCTCTAATGCCGATTTCATAATCGGGAATCCCCATCTTCCTCTATTATCGCTTTTCTCCTGCGATTCCTTCGTAATCGCGATGCGAAGAAACTCCCATACACCTTCCTTATTCTTCGACTTAGCACTCATTCCAAGCACACCGCCTGTTCCTGATAAGAAGGAACCGTTTTCCTTACTCGTAGGGAATCCGATAAAAGTAATCGGCTCTTTAAACAATAATTTTGTCATCTGATAATCAGTTACTGCACTAATACCCGTATTCAACATGAGAAGTGTTCCATTCTGCAGACGCTCAGGTGTGCTCGGTCTCTCCTCATCCCAATTGTAGTTTTCGTCGAAATAATTAGCAAATTCCAGTGCATTAATAAATTCTTCTCCATTGAACTTACACTCTCCGGTAGACCAATCTACATATTCATCCATGTTCATCATGGTGTTATACATTAAAATCGTGCTCTTCGTTCCATATTCATATAACTCAGTACCTTCCGGCAGATTTTTTACCATATCAATCAACTCTGCCATAGAGATACTCGTTCTTTCGCCTACATCGGCAGTTTTCGCAACTACCGTCTGCAAGTAAAAATAAGGAGGTATTGCGTAAAGTTTCCCATCCACTTCATAGGCTTTTAGCACGTTTTCCAAATAGTCTTCACGTTTTAATTCAGCATCTTTTTCAAGGAAAGGAGATAAATCCTCCAAAATACCCTTTGCAATATATTGCTTCATGGAACCGTTGGAAAGATCCACCATATCCGGAGCATTACCGCTTATAATATCTGTATTTAATTGCGTCAATCCGGCTTCATAATCGTTAGAAGCGCTCATATATTCCTTTACTTCAATTCTATATTCCTGACTTTTCTTATTAAAATCAATTACTTGCTTTCTCATCTCGTAATCGAGATACATGGTAGCCAAAGACATAATTTTCTTCTCAGGCACCTCTGACCCCTTCTTCTTTGTCAGATAAGTGAGTTCGATATTAGAAGTATCCTCCTCCCAAAAAGAACTAATTGTAAGAATTCTTCCATCATCAAGGGCATGGAATACAACAAGTTCATTACTGTTAATATCACAATCAATCCAATTCAATATTTCTACAGGTGCTGCATCTCCCATGTTATAAGAGTACAAAATATTATCTACGCTGTATAAAACATCTGTTTCTACACTTCTGCCGAATATATAATTGCCATACTGGGAAACCATCATACTGCTGACAGCATCCCCAAGACCTTTCTTCGCTACATCGATAGGGCATACTTCCATGCTTTCCTGACCGTAATAGGTAATCATTACCACTCCGTCTTTTGTGACGAACATATTATTCACCCAGCTGTCAATTTCGACTTGGAAAAGTTCATTACCTTCCTGATCGATGACCCATATTGCCTGATCATACGCAAGATAGATATTTCCATCATTATCGGTCTCCATATTATTGAAATAGACCTCTTCATCTCCGAAGACTGAGGTAATATCCATGGTGGACATTATAGTACCATCCGTAGAAATCTTACAAATCTCCGTCTTTTGAGAGGTAGGCATCATATAATCATCCACATAAGCGTTTCCCGGCATACTACTTTCGGAAACAATCGTAGTACCGCCATCCATAATGGTCACTGAATTGGATGCTTCTACTTCTGCAGCCTCATCATTCTCACTCTCAGTTCCTTCTTCAACCACCGCTTCCGTTTCTTCGCTATCTTCCACGGCTTCGCTCGCATCTTCAGCCTCAGCCAAACCCTCTTCTCCATCCAATGCTTCTATCTCTTCTCCGCCAATGGAGGCTCCTTCTTCATACACATAAGTATTGATAAGTGCTTGCAGGGTACCGTCTGCATTCGCCGTCATTCTCATAACAGTGGCATTATCCCCGAAATCAAGCGCCGTCTTCACAGGCTCTTTTGCTCCTATCTCCAATGCACACAAATAAGAAGTGGACGTCTGCTTCACTTCATCATATTCGTATGCAAGATAATAGATTGTATTGCCTATGACATTTACAGCATCTATACTGCTATTGCCGCTATCGATATTCTGATATTCCGGCACATACACGAATTCCTTCTGCGCTGTCGTATTCCCTTTACTGCCACCGCATGCCGCCAACTGCATACAAGCCAAAGCTGCAGTGACCGCTATTAACATTTTCTTTAAAACTGATTTTTTCATATCTTTCATGTCTCCCTTTAACTATTGGTCGTAACCACAACCTACACCCACCTCATTCAAAAAAATACTATATATAGGATAACATAGGATAAGTATTAGTACAATGTGGCACTTCTTAATAATTTCTGAATTATAAGAAAGCCCCTACTTCATATTCACTAAAAATTGAAATAGGGATCTGTATCGAAATATTTTATTACTGTAATTCCCACACGAATCATTCCGCTTTCTCATCTTCAAAATTGACATTCCAGAACTTATTATTAAATATTTCATCACTTAATCGGACATTATATATTCCTTTATTTAAATACACGTTCGCCCTTGGTGCTCCTATACCCTTATAATCAAAAATAAAAATATTCCCCGGATTTAAAGTTTCAAAACTAATGCTCGTCCCTGCCTGGTCCAATATTTTGAGCGAATCTGTATTTTTGATAATATAAGACTTACTAAAACTTCCGGTATTCGTCGGAAAGCCTTTCACATGTATTTCCGACTCATTTACATCATAAATATAAACTTCTTGATTATGATATATCCGCATATTCTTTTTCACATAAAGTATAGTTATAGTAAGAAAAATAAATATAATAATAAATAAAATATAAATTATTCTTTTGTTTTCTTTCATGAAATTCCCCTATTGCCAAGCATCCTTTATAGTTACACTGTAATTTTCCGGAAATCATATACCAATGTCTTTTTTCATCAACTTTAAAAGATTATTTTCTACTTTTCTACTAATTCTTGAAGCTATGAATAGGAGCCGGAATTCTTCCTCCTCTATTAATGAAGTCATCACAAGAAAAAGGATTCACGGGCATAATGGGGGCATATCCTAATAATCCTCCGAATTCTACAGTTTCCCCTACTCCTTTCCCTATAACAGGAATCAGTCTTACTGCCGTCGTCTTCTGATTAATCATACCGATTGCCATTTCATCCGCAATAATACCGGAAATTGTCGTTGCTTTCGTATCGCCGGGAATGGCAATCATATCCAATCCTACAGAGCATACGCAAGTCATTGCTTCCAGCTTCTCCAAGGTGAGTGCTCCTGCTATTACGGCATCGATCATCCCCTGGTCTTCACTGACCGGTATAAAAGCTCCGCTCAATCCGCCTACATAAGAAGATGCCATAACACCGCCCTTTTTCACTTGATCGTTTAAAAGTGCGAGCGCTGCCGTCGTTCCCGGCGCTCCTGCATATTCCAAACCTATCTCACAGAGGATCTCCGCTACGCTGTCTCCGATTGCCGGAGTGGGCGCTAAGGATAAATCGACAATACCAAAAGGCACATTGAGGCGCTTCGAAGCTTCCTGGGCTACAAGCTGTCCTACACGTGTTACCTTGAAGGCTGTCTTTTTAATTGTCTCGCAAAGCACCTCAAAGTTCTCTCCCCGTACCTTGCTCAGTGCCGTCTTCACCACTCCCGGTCCGCTGACACCTACATTAATGATCTTATCCGCCTCAGTCACTCCATGAAAGGCTCCTGCCATAAACGGATTATCATCCGGCGCATTGCAGAATACTACAAGTTTCGCGCAGCCAAGGGAGTCTCTATCCTTTGTATGTTCCGCCGTCTTAAGAATAATCTCTCCCATTAACTTCACAGCATCCATGTTGATTCCTGTCTTAGTAGAACCTAAGTTCACAGAACTGCATACCCTCTCCGTCGTGGATAGAGCGAGGGGAATCGATTCGATCAACAACTTATCTGCCGGGGTCATTCCTTTGGAAACCTGAGCGGAATAACCGCCGATAAAATTAACACCCACTTGATGGGCTACACGATCCAACGTCTTCGCAATTGTCGCAAAGTCCTCTGCCGTCTTACATGCAGCACCGCCGATCAGCGCAATTGGGGTTACCGAAATTCTTTTATTCACAATCGGAATGCTAAACTCTCTTGAAATCTCTTCCCCTGTTTTCACTAAATCTTTTGCCGCATCATAAATCTTATCATAAATCTTCTGATTCAGCTTCTCCAAATCAGCATCGATACAATCGAGCAGGCTGATACCTAGAGTAATCGTTCTAACATCCAGGTTTTCTTTCTCTATCATTTGGTTTGTTTCTGCAACTTCAAATATATTAATCATAGGTCACTCCCGCTTTCTTCTATATTCTGTGCATCTGGTCAAAAATCTCTTCCTTCTGGCACTTAATAATAACACCGATTTCTTCACCCAATGAACCCAAATCGTCTACAATATCTCCAAAATACTTTTTCGTTTCATTGGTATCCACAATCATCATCATATTGAAATACCCTTGTACGATTGTCTGGGAGATATCCAGAATATTAATCTCATTCTCCGCAAGATAAGTGCAGACTTTCGCGATGATACCTACCGTATCCTTTCCCACTACTGTAATAATTGTCTTTTTCATTACTTTCCCTCCTCTTAGTTATGCAATCTCTATTAACTCCGATATTTCGCTTCTATTCGCTACTTGTATCGGGAAATCACCAACTTTGTATCCGCTATCCGACATAGTAAGTTCTACCCTTACCGCCTCATAGGCAAGCTCCGGCAGATTATTTTCTTTACTCAGATGGCCAAGAATCACCTTCTGCATATCATCATGTAAAACCCTGCTCAAAAGCCTTCCGCAAAGTTCGTTGGACAGATGGCCTCTATCTCCTAATATTCTCTTTTTCAAATAATAGGGATAAGGCCCTACCTGAAGCATATTCACATCGTGGTTCGCTTCCATCAGAAGAACATTCATTCCCCGCAGACATTCTACCGTATAATCGTTATAACATCCCAGATCCGTAATAATACCGAGTTTTTGTTTGCCATGACAAACACGGTACGCCACGGGCTGCGCGGCATCATGGGAAATACTCATAGGATTCAACACGATATCCTTTACCGTAACCTTATTATCCGCCTCAATTTCCTGGAATAATGCCGTATCAATTGAGCCTACCGATGAAGTATTCTTAATTGCCTGCAGAGTTCCTCTCGTCCCGTAAATAGGAATCCCATATTTTCTTGCCATAACTCCGAGGCCGCTAATATGATCGTTGTGCTCATGGGTAATAAAAATACCATCGATTTCTTCCGGCTTTACTCCAAGATTCTCCAACCCTTCCTTTGTTCTTTTGCCGCTGATTCCCACATCCACCAACAGATGTGTAGTATCAGAACCCACATAAATGCAGTTTCCGCTACTTCCGCTGGCTATACTACATAATCGCATATTGTTCTCCTGACTATTTTTATTTTATATCCCTTCCCATTATTCCTTCCAATAGATCTCTATGATATCACCGTTATGTAACGGCTCCATATATTGTGCCGTCTGCCCATTTAACATCGTTACCACCGAAGTACCGCGGGGCTTTGATAAGTCAAAATCGATATAGGAGAACACATCTACATAGACATAAGAATCCTTTCCTGTCATCGCCACCGGTTTTCCATTCACAATTACCGCAATTGTGGAAGTCTGAGGATTCATTTCCTCCTGCTCCACCAATACAGCCTGCTCTTCTTCCTCCTCTTCCATATAGGGAAGTTCTGAAAACGTCAATTCCTCCATGGTCCATGTAACAGAAAAATTCTCATATACCCGGGTATCCATGTCTGCCAGCTTATTATTAACATACAGATTCATTCTTTGGTCTATTGTAACATCCATGAATTCTACAATCTGTCTTATCGTATAGTAATTTAACAACTCGATAACATCATTTTCCCGGATAGAGTAATACTCTGATTGCAGCGTACCGTTCACACTTGCGAATTTAGGTAAATCAATACGCTTTTCATTGACAATAACACTTATCACATCGCCAAATTCGTTCAAGGCTCCAAGTTCCATGGAAGCCGCTTCCCCTGCGGTAGAAGAAATTACCTCTATTTTATCCCCTCCATGAATCGGAGCATAAATATCTGCTTCCTGACCGTTCACCCGAATGACCGCAGTCTCACCAAGTTGCCCCCTGACAATTCGCGCCTTGCCGTTTACGGTAAAATTAAGTTCCTGACCTCGCTTCGGGAATAAACCTTCATTGGGAAAGTATGCCTGCAAAGCAGCATCTGCTACCGTCAGCATATTATTATCATATAACTTAATCCGATTTCCATTGAAATCTACAAAAATAAAATTATTGCTCTGTTCATAAAAACTCAGGCAAATACCAATCGGTGTCACTAAGAGGGAATCCTTTTTCACATTTTCTTCCATGAACTCGATCTTCTGCATGACTTCTTCGCCACGAACCGCTACGCGTTCTTTCTGTATACCAAGGTTCTGTGCTAATACATCCGTATAACCCTCTATTTTGCCTCCGCCTCCAACGACGAATACAGCACTCACAGATTTCCCGCCGTTTAGCTCTTTAATTTTATCCGATATTTGCAGCACCATATTCTGAAGAATCGGAGCAACCACTTCCAAAACTTCCTCCTTTGTTATCGTCTGCTCCAGTCCCATTATATCCTTATAGTAAACAAGGTCCTGCTCACCTGCATCTCTTTTTACCTGTTCTGCCGTCACGAAGTCAACAAGGCAATGCCGGGCTATTTCCTCTGTAAGCGCATCGCCGGCTATAGGAATCATACCAAATGCAGTAATACTTCCATCTTTCGTAATAGAAATATCCGAGGTTCCCGCCCCCACATCTACTAACGCAATGTTGAGCATCCTATACATCTCAGGAATGGCTACTTGTATCGCTGCTATAGGCTCTAATGTGGTATTTGCCACGTTCAGTCCCGCAATACCAACTGCTTTATACAACCCATCCACCACATCATCAGGCAAAAAAGTCGCTATCATATCAGCACTGAGAACCTTGGCTTTATGCCCTTCCGGATTAGAAATAGGATAATGATTGATATAATAATGAACTACCGAATATCCTACGCAGTAGAACTTCATATCCGTATCGTTCAACGTTTGGAATTCTTCATATCCCTTTTCCACCCCCATTGTAGAAAGGGCATAAATATCTTCTTTTAATACCTCTTTATCGCCGCCGAATTCATAATCGACAGTTACATTCACGGTACGAAGCACACGGCCCGCTGCCGCAATACATGCTTCTGTCAGCCGACGTCCAATAGCCTCCTCCAGCTCTTCTTTTACCGCTTTTATTGTCTCTCCTACCTTATGTATATCGTGAATCTGCCCATCCAGCATAGCACGTGTTTCATGTTCTTTTATCCGCTGTGCTACCACATAGAAGATATCTCCACTCCGATACCCTACTGTCCCTACAATACTTCTCGTTCCAATGTCCAAACCAAAAACCATTTGTCCCGGATATTTTTTCATTGAGTTTTCTTTGCTCATTTCTGCCACAGGTATTCCTCCAATTTCTTATCAATCTGCTCATAAGCGTATTGCCGATCCTTGCCATTATCGATGAGTACAAGGCAGTGTCTTTTATATTCCTCTTCGGAAAGCTGCTTTCCGAAGATTCCATCTATTTTTTCATCACTGTAGGAGCGTGACTGCCTTAGTCGTTCTCTTCTCACCGCTTCCGGCGCGTAGATGTACCAGAGTTCATCCACAATGCTTATATATCCGTCTTCGATAAGAAGTGCGGCCTCAATAAAAAGAAAGTCTAGCGTCCCCTTTTCCTTCTCATTTGTTATTTCATCCAAAATATACGCTTTAACTGCCGGATGAACAATTTTGTTCACCTGATATAACAGCTCACTATTCGCAAAGATTTTCTCCGCCATTTTAATTCGGTCAATGGGCGGCATCATTTCGGGTAATTCAGAATCTATAAGTATATCCGTTCCAAGGAGAGTAATGAGTTCTCTATAGCAATCTTCTCCCGGCTCCTTTACTTTATGAGCTACCTCATCGGCTAAAATTACCTTGCAATTGTATTTCTTTCCAATGTATGACAATATCTCTGTCTTGCCGGAACCAATGCCTCCGGTAATACCTATTATCCTCATCCCTTATCTCCACGTCCTTATTTCGCTTCGTACCAATTGGCTCCTATATGCAAATCCGCTTCCAGAACGACTTTAAGCTCGGCCGCCGCCTGCATTTCCTCTTTTACAATCCGTGAGACCTGATCCACTTCATCTTTTGCAGCCTCCACCAGAAGTTCGTCATGCACTTGCAGAATCAGTTTCGATCTCATATTTTCTTCCTTCAAACGTTTCCATACACGAATCATAGCCACCTTGATAATATCTGCAGCAGTTCCCTGTATCGGTGAATTCATTGCCACACGTTCTCCAAAGGATCGTTGCATGAAATTGCTGGATGAAAGTTCAGGCACCGGTCTTCGTCGTCCGAACATCGTCGTCACATACCCATTCTTCTTCGCATCCTCTACCAGATGGTCCAAAAACTTTTTTACATCGGGATAGGTTGCAAAATACTGTTCGATATATTCTGCCGCTTCTTTTCTGGAAATACTCAAATCCTGGCTTAAACCAAAGGAACTAATTCCATAAACGATACCAAAGTTCACAGCTTTCGCATTCCTTCTTTGTAAATCTGTCACCTCTTCAAAAGGCGTGTGGAATACTTTGGAAGCAGTAATTCTATGAATATCCTCCTCCATACGATAAGCTTCAATTAACTGCTCATCTCCTGACATATGCGCCAATACACGCAGTTCAATCTGGGAATAATCGGCATCCGCAAAGACAAAGCCTTCCTTAGGAATAAAAGCCTTGCGAATCAGACGCCCAAGCTCCATACGCATCGGTATGTTCTGCAAATTCGGCTCCGTAGAGCTAATACGGCCTGTCGCTGCAATCGTCTGGTTAAACTTACCGTGTATCCGTTTATCTTCTCCTATATAAGCTGCCAGTCCATCTGCATAGGTAGATTTTAACTTCGCAAGTCCCCGGTATTCCAAAACATCCGACACAATGGGATGATCCGGAGCTAATTTATCCAGCACATCTGCCGCTGTGGAATAGCCGGTCTTCGTTTTCTTTCCTCCCGGCAGTTTAAGGCGCTCAAATAACACTTCGCCAAGTTGTTTTGGCGAATTAATATTGAAATCATAATCCGCTTGTTCATGTATCTTCTGTTCCAGTTCTCCGATACGCCCGCTTAACGCTTCGCCGTATTCTTTTAACTGTTCGGGATCTACCATAATCCCTTCCTGTTCCATATCGTATAATACATAAGATAAAGGCATCTCTATCTCATGCATCAGGTGCTCCATTCCGGCTTCTTCTAACTTATTTTCTAAAACAGAAACTGCTATATATTCTACATAAGCGAGGAAACAAGCATATTCTAACAATTCTTTCGCCTTTTTTTCTGCAGCCTTCCGGAAACTCTCTTTTCCAAATAACTGTGCTCTTGAAGGAATCATTAAGTTTAAATATTCATTGGCAATATCCTCTGCCTCATAATCATTTTTTAAAGGATTTAACAGATAGGCGGCAATTAGTATATCGAATAGGTTCTCCGTTTGGTCTGTATCGATGTAGCTATACTTATTTTTGATATTAAAAGTAACAAGCTTCACCTTATCTGCCATAGCAGTGAGCTTGTCCGTTAAATATTGCTTTGTTAAAAACCCTTCCGCTTTTACAAAATAAACTTCTTGCTCGGAAAGGGCCAGAGAAATTCCGACAAAATCCTCTTCTCTGCTGCTATCTTCTATCACATCGAAGGCGATATACTTCCCATCGCCTAATGTATCTATTTTAGCAAAGATTTCTTCCGCCTTACCAAGATCTGTTACCTCTGTAAAGTAATCTGTCTGATGATTCGTTACAGAACCACTTTCAAATCGGCTAAGCATATTTTTAAATTCCAGCCGTTTGAACTGCTTATAAGCTTCTTCCGTATAAAAATCTTGAATCTGAGCATCTTCATAGGAAAACTGGATATCTCCATCTACCTCTATCGTAGCAAGCACCTTACTCAATTCCGCCAGATGCTTATTATTAACAAGCGATTCTTTCACCGCCTTCTTTGTGACCTCGTCAATATGTTCATAGATTCCTTCTAAGGACCCAAATTTAACCATAAGTTCCGTTGCCGTTTTCTCTCCAACCTTCGGAACACCGGGAATATTATCCGAAGTATCTCCCATCAGCGCCTTCAAATCGATAAATTGGAGCGGAGTCACCTGATACTTCTCCTTTACATCCGATGCATAATAGTCCTCAATCTCTGTCTTTCCGCCTTTTGTCTTAGGAATCCTTATTTTAATCTTCTCGGAGGCAATTTGCAGCAAGTCTCTGTCGCCGGAGATTAAAGCCACATCCATGCCTTCCTTTTCCGAACGTCTGGCAATCGTTCCAAGAATGTCATCGGCCTCTAATCCGGGCTTTTCCATTATAGTAATTCCCATCGCCTGAAGAACTTCCTTCATAACCGGCACCTGCTCGTGCAGCTCTTCCGGCATAGGTTTTCTCGTCCCTTTATATTCTGTATAGATTTCATGACGGAAGGTTGGATCCTTCACATCGAAGGCAACCACAAGATACTCCGGGTTCTCCTCATCCAGAATCTTAAACATAATATTAAGGAATCCATACACCGCATTCGTGTGAAGTCCTTCCGAATTTGTTAAATCCGGCACTCCATAATATGCTCTATTTAAAATGCTATGTCCGTCTATTAAAACTATCTTACTCATCTTTACACCCCATCAAAGTCTCCAGACTTTGCTCTCTTCTCTGATTATAATACCATAACCAATACGATAATGGTTATCATCGTTATAATCGCCAGAACCTCGAGCCCATATACAAAAAGATGAAAGCCTTTCCGCATCTGAACCTTTCTTCTCGCATCTTCTAACTGTTTATTCAGATTCTTATTCAAATCGAAGGCATCTCCTCCCTCTAAGCTAGCCATACCTTCCATCACGAGAAATTGTATATTAAGTTCTTCTTTACACTCCGGGCATACGGAGATATGTTCCATAAAATCACTTAACTCCCTGCCGCTTAGCTCTTTATTCAGAAACATAGGTATCATCTTATCCACTTTTTTGCAGTTCATTCTTATTCCTCATAAGTGCTTATTTTATCTTCCGCGTTGCCATGCGCTGTATACTTCATATAACATGTTTTCTCACAATATATTCATACATAATGTACTATACACCAAAACAAAAGATTTTAAAAGTATCCCCTTAAAATTAATTAAAAAGGATGCAAAAGCGCAAACCTTACGGCAGCTCTCCTGCATCCTATATTTCCTTGATTTTATGACAGCTTCTTTCCGCGAAGAATCACAGATTCTAAAGCGAGATCCGCTTTCTTAAGTAGAACTACATTGGCTATTTTTCCCGGGGTGATACTACCATAGTTATCGTAAATCCCTACACTCTTAGCCGGATTAGCAGCTGCGCATCGAATTGCCGTCTCCAACGGGATATTCATCTTCTTTACCGCAGTCCTAACACAATCCATCAAGTTGGTTGCGGAACCTGCAATCGTTCCATCCGCTAATGTCGCACGGTTACCTACGACCTTAACAGCCTGTCCTCCTAAACTATAATCACCATCATCCAAACCTGTAGCCATCATACTATCGCTGATAAGGATCACTTTATCCTCACCGAACATTTTAAAGGTATTTCTTACTACAGAGGGATGTACATGGACTCCGTCACTGATAAGTTCTACTTCCGCACCCGCATCTGCCGCCGCTCCGATCAAGCCCGGAGCTCTGTGTGTATACGGATTCATTGCATTATATAAATGAGTTACATGAGTTGCACCTTTTTCAAAAGCTTCCATTGCCGTATCATAATCAGCCGCTGTATGTGCTGTAGATAATACAACCTCTCCCTTTTTACTCTGAATAAATTCCATAGCACCCTCTACTTCAGGAGCGATCGCTACTAATTTAATCATATGGTCAGAAGCTTCATTCAAACGATCATACATCCCTGCATCGGGCTTTCTGATGTAGGTACTATTCTGTGCTCCCTTTTTGCTTTCTGCAACGAAAGGACCTTCCATATTAATGCCGCATAGATCGGCTTCCTTCTCTCCGCTGCCCGCCTTACGATAAGCTGCTGCGGTTTCACATACCCCTTTTAAAACTTCTTCTCCCAATGTCATAGTAGAAGGTACAATGGAGGTAACACCGACAGAAGCCTGATATTCTGCAATCTTAGCAATCGCTTCCTGTGTTCCGTCACAGAAGTCATATCCCACACATCCATGGAAATGGATGTCCGTTAATCCCGGTACTGCAAAGCAACCTTCGCCGTCAATAATCTCGTCCGCATCCGCTTCGCCTTCCGTCTTTACGAACTGGGTGCCTTTGGTATAGATGTCTTGTTTTACAAATACACCTTCTTCAGTAAAAACGCTTGCATTTTTAATAATCATAATAATACCCTCCTTTAGATTTCATTAAATCAGGGATAACGCTGCTTCATCCGCAACCAAGGTGACATTCGGATGAAGCTGTAATACAGAAGCTTGTACCTTAGGTGTAATCGGACCGAAGAAGGCATCTCTTACAATCGCTGCTTTATCCTCACCGCTCACCACTACAAGAACTTTTCTTGCCAGCATAATATTTCTAATTCCCATTGTATATGCCTGCTTAGGTACATCATCATAAGAAGCAAAGAATCTCTTATTCGCTTCAATAGTAGAAGGTGCCAGATCCACACAGTGCGTATCCGGAACAAACTCTTCTGACGGCTCATTAAAACCGATATGTCCATTGTGTCCGAGTCCAAGAAGCTGCAAATCAATGCCGCCAACTGCTTCGATAGCCTTATTATAATCACTGCATGCTTTATCGCTATCCGACTCCATTCCGTCAGGAAGATGAGTATTAGCCTTATCTATATTTACCTTTCCAAAAAGGTTTTTATTCATAAAATAATAGTAGCTTTGGTCGTTCTCTCTCGTAATACCTCTATATTCATCCAAATTCACAGAAGAAACCTTAGAAAAATCCAAGTCACCGTTTTGATACCATTCCACAAGATTCTCGTAAGCCCCAATCGGTGTAGAACCTGTTGCCAACCCTAAAACACAATTGGGTTTCATAATAATCTGAGAAGCAATAATACCAGCTGCTTTTTTACTCATATCTTGATAATCTTTTGCTCTAACTATATTCACGTTATCCTCTCCAATCCGCGCATTGTACACGCTCTTAACTATTTATACTTAGTATACCTCATCTGCCGCCAGATTCACATTGCTTTTTTTGTTACCTTTTTGCTTTTTTTGCTATGCGCGCGTAGCTGTGCATTACCTGCCCGTAGGGCCTTATATCATAAAAACGAAGTTTCTATGATATAAGTTAATATCGGAAGCCCATATTAAGATATGAGGCTTCCGATATGCCAGGGATTATAATGTTTTACAACATTTTCTTCATTTCATCCGCTACAAACTGTACTTTCGTACCAACGATAACTTGAACGGATGTTTTGCTCGGTCTCATAATACCTGCGACACCGGCTGACTTAATTTTCTTCTCATCCACTTTCGTGTAATCCTTAACTTCGAAACGAAGTCTTGTAATACAGTTATCAAGAGATGTAACGTTTTCTTTTCCGCCAATACCTTCCAAAACGATGGTTGCAACTTCTGTAAAGTTATCATTGGAAAGAACTACTTTCTTATCCGCTTCCGCATCATCATCTTCTCTTCCCGGAGTCTTAAGATCCAGTTTAACGATAATAAAACGGAATACGATATAATAAACTACTGCTACAACAGCACCGATTACAAGGATCATCCATGTGTTCATCGCTGCAGGCAGTTTTGCACAAAGTACCCAGTCGATGAAACCACCGCTGAAGGTAAATCCTGCTCTTACAGGAAGAAGTGCTGTAATCGCACATACGATACCTGTTAAGAGTGCATGTATTACATAAAGTACAGGTGATAAGAACATGAATGCGAATTCGAAAGGCTCTGTAACACCGGTTAAGAAGGAGCAAAGAGCTGCTGCACCGAGTAATCCGGCTGCTACTTTCTTCTTATTGGATTTCGCTGTATGATACATTGCAAGAGCTCCTGCCGGAACACCGAACATCATAACAGGGAAGAAGCCTGTCATATATTGACCTGTCTCACCGATTACTGCCGCTGAAGTTTCATATCCTCCCAATCCCCAGAATTTATAGAGATCTGCAATACCGATTGCATCAAACCAGAATACGGAGTTCAATGCGTGATGGAGACCAAATGGAATCAATAATCTGTTGAAGAAGCCGTAAAGACCAACACCAACTGCTCCTGTACTGGAAATAGCTGTACCGAAAGCTACGAGTGCTCCGTAAATAATCGGCCATACAAAGAACAGAATTAAACTTACAACAATCGTAACGCCAGCTGTAACAATCGCTACGCTTCGTTTACCACTGAAGAACGATAACGCATCCGGCAGTTTCGTGCTCTTAAACTTGTTATAGCATCCAGCACCAATTAAACCTGTTAAAATACCGATAAACTGGTTTCCATCGATTTTGGAGAAAGCAACATTAGCCTCCGCTCCGGTGAACATCTCAACTGCACCGGGAGACAGTAATGTTTTGATCATTAAGTAAGAAACAATACCTGCAAGTGCAGATGTTCCGTCGTTATCGTCAGACATACCAACTGCAACACCGATAACAAACAAAAGTGCCATATTATCGATAAGAGCGGAACCCGCTTTGCAAAGGAATGCAGCGATTACGTTATTGCCGCCCCAGCCTGAAGGGTCAATCCAATAACCAAGTCCTAACATAATACCTGCAACCGGAAGACATGCAACCGGAAGCATTAATGACTTACCAAGTCTTTGTAAATATTTCATCATAAAAAAAGTACCCCCTTGTTTAATTTAAGTCCTGCCCTGGCTGCAGGACTTCATTACCTTTTTTATTCTAAAAGGCTTTCGCCCTAAGAATACAACTTATAGATTTGCCTCGAAAAATTTCTTCAACGCATCGATGGCTTCCGCTTCATCAGGACCATCCGCACGGCAAGTAACAGTCATCCCCTTCTTTGCTCCGGCACCCATAATTGCCATGATTTTCTTTGCATCTGCCTGTTTTGCCCCTGTATCTACCGTAATGGTACTTTTAAAAGGTGCTGCTACCTTCACCAATAAACCTGCCGGTCTTGCATGAATACCTAATTCATCTTTAATTGTGTACTTAAATTCTTTCACGTTTTGTTCTCCTTCCATATCTTTACTTATTTTCTTGTTTTCTATAATAATTTTTATTATTACCTTTTGCTGTTCCTTCTTACTTCTTAATGCTTATAATGTCATCCCCGGCACTTACTTCTTTATCTGTATGTCCAATAATGTCAAGATATTCATCCGTATTGCATACGATAACCGGAGTAATTACCTCATAACCCGCTGCTTTGATCTTATCCAAATCTGCTTCTATTAATAAATCTCCTTTTTCCACCTTCTGTTCTTCTTTGCCATGAATGATAAAGCCGTCGCCCTTTAATGCAACTGTATCGATACCTACATGGATGAGGAGTTCTACTCCATCCCTAGTCGTCATGCCAACCGCATGACCTGTTGGAAATATCGTCGTAACTACTCCCGCAGCAGGGGCATATATCTTACCGTCCGTCGGGATGATTGCAACACCTTTTCCTAATATTTCTTCGGCAAATAAATGTAGGATCACTAACTTCCTTAAGACTTACACATCTTCCTTTCAGAGGTGCTGAAATCACCATCTCTTTTTTCTTAAATGCATCAAATAAACCCATACTGCTCCTCCTATTTTTTATTCCTATTTTACTTTTTAACGCAAGCTTAAACTCATGACCTGCTATGCTTTAAACTAAATCACTGATGCGCTTTACATTCAATGTTAAATAAATACTTTCTTCTTCCGTCATGAAGCAATCATACTTATCTTTAATAAAATCGTTCACTTTACGAATTAATTCATATTCTCTTTTACAATGAGTTCTGACAAAGTCGTAAAGAACTTCATCCCCTTTGCTCTGTTCCGGCTGTTCCGTGAGCATTCTATGTACTAAGTATTTAAAGTTAATCGCTAATTTATCCGGCTGGTAAGATTCTGTCTTACATGTGGGTATTTCCTGTTCAATAATTTCCATCATTTCACGGAGCATCTGTGTTAGCATAAAAGTAACACCGACTGCTGAATTAAACTCCGCGTTAACAATATGTATTGCGATAGAAGCCGCTTCTTCATCCAATAGTCTGATTCCGGTCTTCTTCTCTATAAGGTAAAGTGCATGACAACCAACCGTGTATTCATTGGGATAGAACATCTTAATTTCTTCGAATAAAGCATTTCCGAAAATCATTCCTTCTTTGAAACGATCGATTGCAAATCCAATGTGGTCCGTCAATGTCAAGTATACATTTTCATTCAGTTCTTTACCGAGCGCGCCTTTCGCATAGGAAATAATCTCATCCGACACTTGAATATATTCCAAAGGCAGCTTTTTCAGGAGTTCTTTGAATCGCTTCAGACTATCTTTGTTATCCAATTTGAAAATCTTCTCAATCTTAGTTTCATCCACGCTTTGTCCTACTTTTTTGCCAAAGCCGAGGCCGCATCCCATAACAATTAACTCGCTATTATCGACATCTTTGGATGAAATAATATTATTATTGATTATCTTATCTATCTTCATATCGATTTCCTATTGTAATAAGCTTATAAAAAAACCAAACCTTATAAATTAATCCCACATTGTTCGATTAACTTATAAAATCTGGTTTTGCCTGCTTTCCAGTAACAATCCATCTTTTTCTTTTCTGTTATTGAAATTATAATAGCAACTATTATATACAATGTCAAGCTTTAGAAGAATTTTCTTGGTATTTTCGTCAATACCATACATTAATACACAGTTCGCATTGTACATATTGCACATATCTTGTTCTCAAATTCTTATCGAATAAAAAAAGAACCTACCTTCCCGCTGAAAAATAAGTCCTCTTAATTTATAAATGCCGGCGACGAGACTTGAACTCGTACGATGTTGCCATCGCCAGATTTTGAGTCTGGTGCGTCTGCCATTCCGCCACGCCGGCGTACCGCTAATATTTAACAGCCGAGTTATATAATAGCATACTCGGCTGTTGTTGACAAGTATATTTTCTAAAATTTTTAATCAAATTTCTAAAAGCTTTAAGTCATTTTTTAATATAAAACTTTTCAGTTTCGACAATATTCGCCACCTTAAAATTCTTTCTTAAGTTCCTTATAAATATCCAGCCCATCAAAGGTCGCAAAATAATCTGCCGGCGTCTCTGCTCTTCGAATTAACTTTACGCTTCCATCCTCTTTTAAAAGTAATTCCGCCGATTTCAGTTTTCCGTTATAATTATAGCCCATCGAATAACCATGAGCGCCTGTATCGTGGATAAACAGATAGTCCTCTTTATCGATTTTCGGCAGCATACGGTCCACCGCAAATTTATCGTTATTTTCACATAAAGATCCTACTACATCATATTTGTATTCACAAGGTTCATCTTCTTTTCCAAGAACGGTAAGATGATGATAAGAGCCATACATAGCGGGACGTATCAAATCGACAGCACACGCATCCACTCCGATATATTCCTTGTATATATGCTTCTCATGAATTGCCTTTGTCACCAAGGCACCGTAAGGGCCCATCATAAAACGTCCCATTTCCGCATAAATCGCCACATCCCCCATACCTACTGGTACGAGAACTTCTTCATATACTTTACGAACCCCTTCACCTATTTCACGAATATCGTTTTCTATCTGATCCGGCTGATAAGGGATGCCGACACCACCTGACAGGTTGATAAATTTAATATCTGCTCCCGTCTCTTTTTCCAACTGCACCGCCATTTCAAATAACTGCTTCGCAAGCATTGGATAATATTCATTAGTTACTGTATTGCTGGCAAGAAATGCATGAATGCCGAAATTCTTTACACCCTTTTCCTTCAGAATTCGGAAACCTTCGAACATCTGCTCCACGGTAAAACCGTATTTGGAATCACCCGGATTATCCATAATGCCATTACTCATCATGAATACTCCACCGGGATTGAATCGGCAGCTTATTGTCTCCGGAAGCTTTCCGATTGTTTTTTCCAGGAATTCAATATGCGTAAAATCATCCAGGTTGATAATTGCACCTAACTCTTGGGCATATGCATAGTCTTCTGCCGGAGTTACATTGGAAGAAAACATAATATCCTCTCCCACGATTCCCATGGCTTTACTCAACATCAGTTCAGTTAAGGAAGAACAGTCACAGCCACAGCCGTATTCTCTAAGTATCTGTATTAAATATGGATTAGGTGTTGCTTTTACAGCAAAATATTCTTTAAACCCTTCATTCCATGCGAAAGCTTCCTTCACTGCCTTAACATTTTCACGAATTCCTTTTTCATCATAGATGTGGAAAGGAGTCGGATATTCTTTTACAATTTCTTCTATCATTTCTTTTGTAACAAATGGTTTCTTACTCATCTTTCGTCTCTCCTTCGGTAAGCTCAATTAATTTAATTTCATTTCTCAGTGCCTCTTTGAATACATTGACAAAGTTCCTCTGCCCACAATATAAACAGGTATCTGACTTTTCACCTTTGACATCTCCGGTCAGAACATAAACGGAATCGATAATAAGGCGGATTTGCTTCTCTTTCTTCTCCGTTAGATATTGAACAGTATCCCTTATTCCAATATCTTTATCCGTAATCAGTACGAGCTTAATCTTCCGCTCAACAGCCTCCGTAAGCTCTTCTATGATACTTTCGATAAAACTCTCCGGTGCTGACAGATAAATACGCTGCTTTGCTTTTTCCAACATCGTAAGAATCTTATCTTTTATATTTTTGGCACCTTCAATCGTAATATACCCTTCTTCGGCAACAGCCATAACAGGCATATTCTTTATCAAGAAATCCTTTTCTTTTTGCATGTTTCGAATCTTATTATCACAAAACTCTTCGATTGGAATCGCCGCATATTTGCTCGCTGCTCCTTCAATCAAATACGCTGCCCCTTTATCTGCAAGACCTGACAGCCCACCATAAACATTAGATCTAGAGATGCCGGTCTGCTTCGCCACCTCATATCCTGTTAACTCACCATTTTTAAAAAGACAAATATAAATGCCTGCTTCCAGTCTGGTAAGACCAAAGGACATCATCCGTTCTAAAATTCCCGATTCGTCCATGTATACCTCCGAATAGTGTTTCTCTATAGGACTACTATATTATTATTTATAATATTTGTCAATATAAAATTAAGTGAAAGAAAAAACTATATAAAAAAACAAGAAATTCGCTATCTCTGCAAACTTCTTGTTTGTTCTTATTATAAATTTTATAAATTCTCAATCTGCCAATCTATCGGCGTTACTCCATTACTTTGTAAAAATTCATTAGCCATACTAAAGTGCTTACAACCAAAAAATCCACGATATGCCGACAATGGACTCGGGTGAGGGGCTTTTAGAATCAGATGCTTCGGATTCGTTAACATCGGAATCTTATTCTGTGCCGGTCTCCCCCACAATAAGTATACAATCGGTCTATCCTGTTGATTCACAGCCTCAATTACGGCATCAGTAAACTGCTCCCATCCTTTTCCCTGATGTGAATTAGCTTGATGGGCCCGTACGGTCAGCACAGTATTCAGAAGAAGGACACCTTGCTCTGCCCACTTTCTCAAATAACCGTTATTAGGAATATAACATCCTAAATCCTCATGTAATTCCCGATAGATATTTTGTAAAGAAGGAGGAATATCCTTTTGATCCGGTAACACAGAAAAACTTAATCCATGCGCCTGGTGCTCATTATGATAAGGATCCTGCCCTAACAGCAACACCTTCACCTCGCTAAGAGGTGTAAAATGAAACGTATTGAAAATATCATCCGCCGGAGGGTAAACGACCACTTTGCTATATTCATTCTGTATAAATTGAAACAATTCTTTATAATAAGGCTTTGAAAACTCTGGTTTTAGAAGATCTAACCAATCATTTTGAATCATCGCCATCGCCCTAACCTCCTATAACCTTACCGATACACCCTTTGTCTGTAAATATTTCTTCACCTGAACAATTTCCAATTCTTTATAATGGAACAAAGAAGCTGCGAGTGCAGCATCTGCATTGCCTTTCGTAAGTGCATCGTAGAAATCGGCTTCACATCCGGCACCACCTGATGCTATTACAGGTATCGGCACACTATTTGCAATCGCCCGTGTTAACGCAATATCATAGCCGGCTTTCGTTCCGTCACAATCCATACTCGTCAAAAGAATCTCACCGGCACCAAGCCGGTATACCTTCTCTGCCCATTCTACTGCGTCGAGTCCGGTATCGATTCTGCCACCATTCTTATAAATATTCCATCCTGAACCATCCGCACGTTGTTTCGCGTCAATAGCTACCACTACGCACTGGCTTCCAAATTTATCTGCAGCATCACCAATTAATGAAGGGTTATCAATCGCTGAAGAATTGATAGATATCTTATCAGCACCCTCACGAAGTATCATTCTGAAATCATCTACAGTCCGTATTCCGCCACCGACTGTAAACGGAATAAATACTCGCTCTGCTACTCGTCTTACCATATCCACTACCGTGGCTCTTCCATCAGAAGATGCTGTAATATCCAGAAAAACAAGTTCATCTGCTCCGGCCTTATCATAAGCTGCCGCAATTTCAACAGGATCACCTGCGTCTTTCAAATCTACAAAATTAACACCTTTTACGACTCTTGTATTGTGTACATCAAGACAAGGAATAATACGCTTTGTATGCATCTATTTTGCCTCCCTTTGAATTCGTATGAAGTTCTTTAAGATATGAAGCCCCACATCCGAACTTTTCTCCGGATGAAACTGACAAGCAAACACATTGTTCTTCTCCACCGATACATGCATAAGAGTGCCATATTCGGCCGTCGCGGTAACAATATGAGCATCTTTAGCTTTCAAATAATAAGAATGTACAAAATATACGTAGGAATTCTCAGATAAACCTTCAAATAATATTCCCTTATTCGGATATTCCAAAGAATTCCATCCAATATGAGGAATTTTCAATCCTTCTTTAACCGGAATTCTACATACTTCCCCTTCTAATATTCCAAGCCCTGCTACTCCCGCACTTTCTTCACTTTGTTCAAACAGAAGTTGCAGTCCCAGGCAAATTCCAAGAAATGGGATTTCCATTTCCACTGCTTCCCTTATAATTTCTTCCAATCCATAAGTCCGAATCTTACTCATAGCATCGCCGAAAGAACCTACTCCCGGAAGAATAATATGATCGGCCCCAAGAATATCCTCTCGATTTCTTGTAACGATGGCCTCTTCCCCCAGAAACAAAAGTGCCTTTTCCACGCTTTTTATATTGCCCGCATCATAATCAATAATTGCTACCATATTCTGTCACTTTCTGTATCGTTAGTGTTACTGTTCACTCTGTGAGCAGTAACTCGTTAGTTACCGTTAATCTGTATATTGATAGGCTGGCGTACTCCTTGTATGAGTTGTCCCTGACTCCCCGGTGAACTAATGCTTGGCATTGAAGCTTCTTCCTGTACAGGTTCTTCTTCTACCAGTAAATCATCCTCTACAGACGGAGATTGTACAGGCGCTTCTTCCATAGTATCTTGTGCTTCTGAATCTTCCGGCTCTTCCTCAGTGGGGACGCCTTCGCTTTGAAGCACTATGGAATCAGAACTCCTTACTGGCGTTGTAGACGCAAGTTCTCCCGAAAGAACCGCTTCGCCCAGTAGCTCCTGCTCCTCCGGAAGGAGATCGGCAGAAGCTGATGGAGCCTGTACCATCTGTTGCTCTTCTTCCCCCGGCAATTCAAAAGGCGTCTTATATACAATGGATCGCAACTTTCTTGTATAGACTAAATCATCTTCGTAACCAACAATAACTTTCGCTACCGGCTCGGACAAATAATATTTATCATTTAAGACATTCAAAATCGTCGCATATACTGCTTCCACTTCTTCTATAACACCATATTCTTCTGCCTCATAAAGTATATCAGGATATTTCTCCACACCTGACATCAAAGCATCCAAAGCCTCAAGCTCTTTTCCCATACCCATATAATTATGATAAGCTGAAAGTTTTCTATTCAGGCTTAAAATAATTTTCGATTGATTATAAATCACTGTATCGGTATCATCCAACTTCTTACCGTAGAGTAATTCATAGGAACTTGCGTAATCAGCTTCATAATAAGCAGTCCTGGCCTTCGTCTTATCGAAGAAATCAGGTACAACAGTAACTAAAACAATCACCATCGCTGCAAGAGTCAAGCATAATGACGAGATAATTACAATATTCTTGACAGATACCTTCTTCCCCGGAGTTACCGGCTCAGAAGACTTTTCTTTTATTACTTTTACTTTTTTAGGCTTCTTTTCTTTGGCCTTCTTAACCGGAGCATCATCTTCCTCGGAATTATCATTTGATTTATTCTTTTTCGCTTTTTTCTTCTTTTTCTTCTTGTCCTCTGCATCTAAAGCTTCCAGAATATCTCGATTTTCATCGGAGGGAGCCATTCCATGCTGAGCTTTTAACTTCTCCGTCTCATCTTCACCCTCATCCGATTCCATCAGGAAAGAAAAAGCTTTAGCAAAAAGTCCCTTCTTCTTAGAAGCTCCCACTTCTTCAGCTTCTCCATCTCCCACGCTTTCTTCTTCACCATCTATCTCTTTTTTATCTGTCTTCTTCGCAAACCACTTTTTCTTCTCTTTTTTATCCTTTTTGGTTTTCTTTTCTTTTTTCCCTTTTTTATCTTCTGAATCTTCTTCGGATGCGAACGAGGTTTCTCCCTCTGCTGATAGTTTCTCCCTGGAGGCTTCCGCTTCAATTTCATCGGACATGCTCTCTAATAACGCCAACATATCGTCAGCGTCCATTTCTTCATCCAATTGCAGCGGTTCTTCAACCCCAAGAAAATTCTCATCTTGAGGATACTCTTCCTCATTCAACTCATTCAGATGCAATTCATCCTCATTGTATTCTGAAACTTCTGCAAATCCTTCTTCCTCTGCACCTATGTCTTCAATTGCCATCGCATCGGCACCTGCAAACATTGTATCAATATCTTCCATATCATCTATATCCGGTTCCTGAATAGCAAAATCATTAAGGAAAAAATCATCTTCCAGTGCTACATCAGGATTCGTTGACGTACCATCTCCGTCCCCTTCGGTGATATCCTCTAAATCCGCCTCTTTTTCCGCTTCTGAAGAATCGGCTTCATCTTCACTTTCCATAATGGACTTGAGTAAATCGTCCAAATATTCTTCATCTGAATTCATGAAACACCCTCACATTTCTTCTATTTATGTAATGACCCTACCCTCTTAGTTTATCATACATATTCTTATTAGACAAACCAATTTATGAGAAAATCTGTCGAATTTTCTTTGATGGAATGCCCTCTTTCCTTAATCTCTTCCGTCATCTGATATAGCTTACTATTTATCCGAAAAAAGGAAGACTTCTGATTGAAAAACACGATTTTTTCGAAAGGCCATCTAATTACTGTAGGATACTGCATTCCTACTCCCAATTCTATTACACAAAGCTTACGATTGACTGTTCCTTGTAACCATTCTGTGTAATGTTTCCACCTTTCCATGTACCCTTCTTCCGCATAGTGTTCTGCTTCTATCTTATTAAATGTCATATCTTTATTGCAGCTCTCACATATCGGCTTCTCTATTCTTCCTAATAGATCCTCCGCTTCTTCTTTTCCCTCTATACAAGACTTAATCTGATTAAAAATATGCATATCCGTTTTCGTTACTGTTCCTGAACAATTATCTGTACACTGCACGAAACGATATCCGCCACAAGGAGTTACAATTCTATCTCTTTCCAAACCCGTATCATATATATAATCATCCATACAAGTGGAAACTATATAATAGTTCTTTCCCTCCAGCATTTTCTCCAAATTAGTGTAAGCTGCTTTTACGCCGGCATCCCTATGCTCACTTAAATAAACGCATTCCACATAAGGAATTATCCAATGATATTCTTCCTTTGCTTTTATCCTATTTAAAATATCCAAATAACGAGAATCCCTTTCGATATCCGAAAGCTTCGCTTTCAGTTCTCCTCCCAGACCAACCAGGACAAAATCTGCTTCCATTATACTGTCTATCATATTCTTTTTTACATCATTCATTAAAAACCTCATTCTGCTACAAACCTATAGCCTCAATATTTTCTTTCATACCAAGATCCTTCCCATGATACTTATGATACAAAAAAGCCAGGAATTGAATCCCGGCTATTTAAGCTTATATAATATATTCTTATAATTGAAACCTACTGCTAATTATTTCAATAGCCCATCAATTACATGAACCAGATTCCCAATCTCCGGCTTAGAAAGCTGTGCATCCGCCCCAAGTAATTCACCTTTTCTTCTCATTTCTTCATTAACTAAAGAGGAAAAAATAATAACCGGAATATGCTTTGTCAACTCATCCTCTTTTACCAGCTTAGTCAAGCGATGACCATCCATCACCGGCATTTCAATGTCCGTAATAATACATTTCACATGCTCGTTCAATGTACCATCTTCCTTACATGCTGTAATTACATCATATGCCTGCTTACCATTTTCAGTATGTATTAGATTCACATAACCCGCTTGCTTCAAAGAATCTACGATAAGCTTATTCAAAAGCGGAGAATCTTCTGAAATTAAAATAGGTACATTGCGCTGTGAACGGTTACCTAACTCTTCAATCTCAGACATTTTAAGTCCTGTCTCCGGATTAATATCTGTAACAATCTTCTCAAAGTCTAAAATAATAATTAACTTTCCATTAATCTTAATAATTCCTGTAGAAATACCATCCTCGCTCGTTGAAACAGTGGTTCCAGGCTTAATAATCTGGTCCCATGAAACTCTATGTATTCCCATAACTGCGTCTACGTGAAATGCAATATCAAGTTTATTAAAATTTGTTACAATAAACAAAGAGGTATTTCTCTCTTCATCGTTATATTCTCTCATCTGAAGGCAATTTCTCAAGTTAATTGCTGTTATCATCGTATCACGCGGCATGAAAATTCCTTCGATACTCGGATGTGCGTTCGGAACCGGGGTAACTTCCTGATAAGAAATAATTTCTCTTATCTTTGCAACATTTATTCCATAATGCTGTCCTTCCAATGTAAATTCCAAAACTTCTAACTCATTCGTACCGCTATCCAACAGAATATTCGTATCCATATTCATCCACCTCACCACACTTATTAGTAAATTATTCCTAAATCACCTTGACTCGATGTAATTATAACACATACCGTATAAAAAAAATACAATTAAATAACATTTTATTTATAATTTTCTGTTTTTTTATCAAAATTAATCTTTTATCTAATATATAACTAAACTTTAAATTTTCAACATAATGATACATTTTGTATAGAACAAAAAAACTATCACAAAACGTGATAGCCTCTCTCTTCATTCTATATAATAACATTTTCAAGAATTCATACCCTCAAAACCGAATACCTACAGACCTTCTTATGCTTCCATCTTCCGGTCCTTTCACTCTCTCATATCTTTTCATCCGTTTTTTCTTCTTTTGTAAGAGTGTTCTCCACTCTTTATCCCAGCCTATAAGGATAAGCCCTCGACCGATTAGTACTTATCAGCTGCACGTATTGCTACGCTTCCACCTTAAGCCTATCTACCTCGTGCTCTACAAGGGGTCTTACCATGATTAATTCATGGGGATATCTCATCTTGAGGGGGGCTTCACGCTTAGATGCCTTCAGCGTTTATCCCTGCCGGACTTGGCTACTCTGCCATAGGTCTGGTACCTAACAGATACACCAGCGGTCCGTCCATCCCGGTCCTCTCGTACTAAGGACAGCTCCTCTTAAATATCCTACGCCTGCGCCGGATAGGGACCGAACTGTCTCACGACGTTCTGAACCCAGCTCGCGTACCGCTTTAATGGGCGAATGCCCAACCCTTGGGACCTTCTACAGCCCCCCAGGATGCGATGAGCCGACATCGAGGTGCCAAACCACTCCGTCGATGTGAACTCTTGGGAGTGATAAGCCTGTTATCCCCAGGGTAGCTTTTATCCGTTGAGCGATGGCAATCCCACGTTATACCACCGGATCACTAAGTCCTAGTTTCCTACCTGCTCCACCCGTCGGTGTCACAGTCAAGCTCCCTTATGCCTTTGCACTCTGCGAATGGTTTCCGACCATTCTGAGGGAACCTTTGAGCGCCTCCGATACCCTTTCGGAGGCGACCGCCCCAGTCAAACTCCCCGCCAGACATTGTCCCGGAACCAGTTTCATGGCTCTCGGTTAGAAATCCAATACGGTAAGGGTGGTATCCCAACAGCGGCTCCATAGAGACTGGCGTCTCTACTTCTTTGCCTCCCACCTATCCTGTACATACAGCATCGAATCCCAGTATCAAGCTGGAGTAAAGCTCCATGGGGTCTTTCCGTCCTGGCGCAGGTAACCAGCATCTTCACTGGTACTTCAATTTCACCGGGTGCATTGTTGAGACAGCGCTCAAATCATTACGCCTTTCGTGCGGGTCGGAACTTACCCGACAAGGAATTTCGCTACCTTAGGACCGTTATAGTTACGGCCGCCGTTTACTGGGGCTTAAATTCAAGGCTTCACGTTAGTTGACCTCTCCTCTTAACCTTCCAGCACCGGGCAGGCGTCAGCCCATATACTTCACCTTCCGGTTTTGCATAGACCTGTGTTTTTGCTAAACAGTTGCTTGAGCCTATTCTCTGCGGCCCCATCTCTGGGGCACCCCTTCTCCCGAAGTTACGGGGTCATTTTGCCGAGTTCCTTAACAATGCTTCTCCCGCCGGCCTTAGGATTCTCTCCTCATCCACCTGTGTCGGTTTACGGTACGGGTACAGGACGAACAATAGCAGCTTTTCTTGGCACATGGCCCGCATGCTTCGCTACTTCATTTCGCTCCGCATCACGCCTTTGGATCGATAAGGGGATTTGCCTCCTTATCTCCTACTTCGCTTGCACCGGCTTTTCCTTTTCCGGCCCATGCTTTCCACATGCGTCCCTACAGTTCTGTCATCCTGCAGTACAGGAATTTCCACCTGTTATCCATCGACTACGCATTTCTGCCTCGCCTTAGGCCCCGACTTACCCAGGGCAGATCAGCTTTACCCTGGAATCCTTGGATATTCGGCCAAGAGGATTCTCACCTCTTTCTCGCTACTCATTCCGGCATTCTCTCTTCCTGAAACTCCACGGCTCCTCACGGTACCGCTTCTTCGCTTCAGCAATGCTCCTCTACCAAGCATGCCTTACGCATGCTTCCTAAGCTTCGGTGGTGTGTTTCAGCCCCGGACATTTTCGGCGCAGGACCTCTCGACTAGTGAGCTATTACGCACTCTTTGAATGGATGGCTGCTTCTGAGCCAACATCCTAGTTGTCTTTGAAATCCCACATCCTTTTCCACTTAACACACACTTTGGGACCTTAGCTGTAGGTCTGGGCTCTTTCCCTTTTGACTGCCCAACTTATCTCGTGCAGTCTGACTCCCGTATAACATCTGTACGGCATTCGGAGTTTGATAACCTTCGGTAAGCTTTGACGCCCCCTAGGGTATTCAGTGCTCTACCTCCGCCAGATTCATACGAGGCTAGCCCTAAAGCTATTTCGAGGAGAACCAGCTATCTCCGGGTTCGATTGGAATTTCTCCCCTATCCACACCTCATCCCCACCCTTTTCAACGGATGTGGGTTCGGTCCTCCATTGCCTTTTACGGCAACTTCAACCTGGACATGGATAGATCACCCGGTTTCGGGTCTGCACATACTGACTATGGCGTCAACTAAGTTGACGTTTGGCGCCCTGTTAAGACTCGGTTTCCCTTCGGCTCCACACCTTAAGTGCTTAACCTTGCCAGTATCCGCAACTCGCCGGACCGTTCTACAAAAAGTACGCGGTCCCACCTTAACGTGGTCCCACAGCTTGTAAACACAGGGTTTCAGGTTCTCTTTCACTCCCCTCCCGGGGTCCTTTTCACCTTTCCTTCACAGTACTATACACTATCGGTCACTGAGGAGTATTTAGCCTTACGGGGTGGTCCCCGCTCATTCCCACAAGGTTTCTCGTGTCTCGTGGTACTCTGGATCCTGCGCTGTCGCTTCCGGGTTCGCTTACGGGGCTTTCACCCTCTCTGGCTGGTCTTTCCAGGACCATTCTGCTTCCTTCTTCGAATCAGACTATGCAGTCCGAACCCCGGAGTGCACGCACTCCGGTTTGGGCTCTTTCCGGTTCGCTCGCCGCTACTTCGGAAATCACGGTTGTTTTCTTCTCCTCCGGCTACTTAGATGTTTCAGTTCACCGGGTTCCCTTCCTTACGCTATGTATTTACGTAAGGATACATAAGGTCTTCTTATGTGGGTTTCCCCATTCAGATATCTGCGGATCATAGGATATTTGCTCCTCCCCGCAGCTTTTCGCAGCTTATCACGTCTTTCTTCGGCTCTCAGTGCCAAGGCATCCTCCCTGTGCTCTTTCTTGCTTAACCTTAATAAGTCAGAGCTTCCTGCACTCTATGAGTGCCCTCCCCTCTTTCTTACCGGACATCTAGCGTGATGTCCTCGGCTGGTCCGCTGTCCTCATACACCGGTCCGTAGACCGATCTATCATTTCAGCTCTTCTGACGGAGAGTGTTCTTTACTCTTTCATCAGAAGGTAAATCTATTTGAGTTTAAAACTCATTTGTTCGGCCATCATGACTTGCATCACGATGGACCTCGGATGTCTTTGATACTTGATTGTTTTTTGGTATTCGGTTTTCAAGGTACGGTCTTGCAGGTCTTTGGCACTTCCTTTTGTCTTTTCAGACAGACTTAAGTGCTGCGTCCTGTCCCGGAACTCCTATCATAAATAGTCCTTCCGGTAATGGAGACAGAGAGATTCGAACTCTCGACCCCCTGCTTGCAAGGCAGGTGCTCTCCCAACTGAGCTATGCCCCCGTTTCCGGTTCTTGGGTAATCCCCTATGAGTATCATGAGAAAGACTTTCTTATCATGCACTCATGATTTATCTTTATTTTTTCTTTTCTTCACTGGGCTTAAGTGGACTCGAACCACCGACCTCACGCTTATCAGGCGTGCGCTCTAACCGGCTGAGCTATAAGCCCTTTTTTTTAGATCTGGCAGCCACCTGCTCTCCCATGCCGTCTCCAGCATAGTACCATCGGCCGCTTAAGTCTTAACCTTCGTGTTCGGGATGAGAACGGGTGTCTCCCCTAAGCGCATCGCCACCAGATATTCTTCGCGTTAATAAGTCTAATCTTGATTAGACTGTGATTGTAAATTTAAGGAGAGATGGATGAGAAAGCGTACTTTCTCAGACTTTTTCTCTTAAATTTATGAGCGTCTCTGACGCGACCGAGAGACTTTCGTCTCGAGGTGCCAATCACAGCAGGATCCTCTTTTATAAATCTCCCGCTTCCTCAACAGCTAAACAGTAATGCAACCCCTACTTCTTCTTCCTTAGAAAGGAGGTGATCCAGCCGCACCTTCCGATACGGCTACCTTGTTACGACTTCACCCCAGTTATCAGACCTGCCTTCGGCTGCTCCTCCCCTCATCGCTGAGCACGACCGGCACGTATCTTTTTTCTCGAATATAACGAAACTCTCTTTGTTCCTTTCGTTATCTCCTGATACGGTCATGCTTACCGATGAGGGTTAGGTCACAGACTTCGGGCATTTCCGACTCCCATGGTGTGACGGGCGGTGTGTACAAGACCCGGGAACGTATTCACCGCGACATTCTGATTCGCGATTACTAGCGATTCCAGCTTCATGTAGTCGAGTTGCAGACTACAATCCGAACTGAGACGTGTTTTTTGGGATTTGCTCCAGGTCACCCCTTCGCTTCCCTCTGTTCACGCCATTGTAGCACGTGTGTAGCCCAAATCATAAGGGGCATGATGATTTGACGTCATCCCCACCTTCCTCCGGGTTATCCCCGGCAGTCTCTCTAGAGTTCCCATCTTACTGCTGGCTACTAAAGATAAGGGTTGCGCTCGTTGCGGGACTTAACCCAACATCTCACGACACGAGCTGACGACAACCATGCACCACCTGTCTCCAATGCCCCGAAGGGAACATACATTACATATGCTGTCATTGGGATGTCAAGACTTGGTAAGGTTCTTCGCGTTGCTTCGAATTAAACCACATGCTCCACCGCTTGTGCGGGTCCCCGTCAATTCCTTTGAGTTTCATTCTTGCGAACGTACTCCCCAGGTGGATTACTTATTGCGTTTGCTGCGGCACCGAAGGCTTATAAGCCCCGACACCTAGTAATCATCGTTTACGGCGTGGACTACCAGGGTATCTAATCCTGTTTGCTCCCCACGCTTTCGAGCCTCAACGTCAGTTACAGTCCAGTAAGACGCCTTCGCCACTGGTGTTCCTCCTAATATCTACGCATTTCACCGCTACACTAGGAATTCCTCTTACCTCTCCTGCACTCTAGCTAGGCAGTTTCCAAAGCAGTCCCGGGGTTGAGCCCCGGGCTTTCACTCCAGACTTGCCCTGCCGTCTACGCTCCCTTTACACCCAGTAAATCCGGATAACGCTTGCCCCCTACGTATTACCGCGGCTGCTGGCACGTAGTTAGCCGGGGCTTCTTAGTCAGGTACCGTCATTTTCTTCCCTGCTGATAGAGCTTTACGTACCGAAATACTTCTTCACTCACGCGGCGTCGCTGCATCAGGGTTTCCCCCATTGTGCAATATTCCCCACTGCTGCCTCCCGTAGGAGTTTGGGCCGTGTCTCAGTCCCAATGTGGCCGGTCACCCTCTCAGGCCGGCTACTGATCGTCGCCTTGGTGGGCCTCTACCCCACCAACTAGCTAATCAGACGCGGGTCCATCCTGTACCACCGGAGTTTTTCACACTGCTTCATGCGAAGCTGTGCGCTTATGCGGTATTAGCACCTATTTCTAAGTGTTATCCCCCGGTACAGGGCAGGTTGCCCACGCGTTACTCACCCGTCCGCCACTAAGTTACATATCTTCCATCCGAAAACTTCCGTTATATAACTCCGTTCGACTTGCATGTGTTAGGCACGCCGCCAGCGTTCATCCTGAGCCAGGATCAAACTCTCATGTTGAGATTCGTCGATGCATGCCATTTCTGGTAGGCCGTGTCTGATGCTCGCATCAGCACTCGGTATGCCATGAAATGATTTGAGGAGTAAATTCAATGAAGTAAGCTTCGCTTACGAATTGGCATTTGCTCCCATGCATGTCACATGTTTGCCCGGTCCAAAATCAACTTTGGCTTTAAATCCTTGCTAATTTTTTCCCGTAATCTCACATCTGCTCCTTGCGGTGCTTTTGTGCGATTCTTTTACTGTTTTTTAGGTTGTTCTTCTGAATTTTCTCTTTGGGCTCTTTCTGCAAAAGCAGAGGCCCGTTTTAGAATTTTCAGGGTTGCATTACTGTTTACTTGTCAAGGTTCTGTGTTTCTTAAGTTCGGTTTGTTTTGTCTTTCGTTTCAGACGCAACTTTGATATCTTATCATGTGCATTTTGGAAAGTCAATACCTTTTTGAACTTTTTTAAAACTTTTTCTTTTTTCGATTCCGTTCGTCGTATTCACACCGAATGGCTCTTTTGCAGCTCCTTGTTTGTTGTTCTTCCCTCAAGGTGCTTTGCTAGTATAATCAAATTTTCAACAAATGTCAACACCTTTCTTCAAAATATTTTTTTATAATTTTTACCGGATATTGATATAGAATGAAAAAAGCACACAGCTATTAATTCTGTGTGCCGAATGCCTATTTCATCACTAAGGAAACTGAGGATATAGAGCCTGCCTCTTCTTCCAATATTTCACTGATTAATACGAGATTTTCACTCTCCCCTGCTTCAATCGTTCCGGCAAAGGTAGCCATATCATTCATAAGCATCGTTGTCAGCGCGTATCTGGGAGCACCTCCATTAATTGACAGCTTAAACTTAGCCCCTTTAGAAACCATATCAATGTCCAAGCTCTGCCCTGTTATGTTCTTCATCTCAAAATTTAGAATGAGGAGCTTCTTCCCCTGTTCTGCATTCATTGCAAAATATACTTCTTCCTCTTCCGAATCAGGATAAATATCTTTTACCTCGAACCCGTTATAAATTACTTCCACGCCCTCTATTCCATAAAACTCCTGCACACTTTTATTACTCGCTTGAGAGTCATCCTGAGTAGCCGCATCTACAGAAGTAGCTTCTTCCTGTGGCATCTCAGGTTCTTCTTTTATTACTTCCGGTTGCTTCGGTTCCTCCTGCGTATCTGCCAAAAGTTCCTCATCCACCAACCTGCCATTATAGTTTTTATCATATTTTAATAACAGCCCTGCTGCATATTCAACTACTTGTGCGCTCTCTTCTTCTGTCATCTCCGGTACTGTAGCTCCGCATGCTGTCAATGTTAAAGATGCTATTGCCAGTAAAACAATCCCTATTTTTTTCCCTCTTCTCATGTCGACTCCCATCTACTCTTGTAAGTAAAGCACTCATTCTGCCATATATTATACAACAGCTTTGGTATTCTGAAAAGCCCTCATGTTCACTGAGCTGCTAATTCAAACCAAAATTCTACACCATTATCATAATTCATCACACCACATTTCTGGTTCATTGATTCCATAATGGCTTTTACAATGGATAGACCCACACCACTTCCACCATATTCCCTTGTTCTCGCTTTATCCACTTTATAAAACTTATCCCATAGATGTTCAAGGCTTTCCTCAGGTATCTGCTCTCCTGTATTAAACACAGAAACTCGCACTCTGTCTTCTATCTTACTTATCTTAATATCAATGATTTTCTCTCCGGATACATGGTTCATCGCATTGCTAAAATAATTAGCGAACACTTCTTCCGTTTTGAATTCATCGCCCCAGACAAAGATAGATTCCACATCATTAAAATAAACTGCTATTTCTTTCTGCCTCGTTAGGATATCAGCCGATTGAATATAGTTCCTTATTAAAGCCGAGATATCAAAACGTTCCATAGACACAACATCATTTCCAAACTCCAATTGATTCAAAGTAAGCAGCTTCTTCACCATTACATTCATTTTACTGGATTCATCAATAATGACATCACAATAAAATTCCCGACTCTCCGCATCATCCGTAACGCCTTCCTTTAAACCTTCCGCATATCCCTGAATCAAGGCAATTGGCGTTTTCAGCTCATGAGAAACATTGGATAAAAACTCTTTTCTCATTTCATCAATTTCATTCTTTTTCTCGATATCTTTCTGCAATTCATTATTTGCTGTTTTCAATTCCGATATTGTCGTCTCCAGAGTGCTGGACAATTCATTAATATTATTTCCAAGCAGAGCAATCTCCGTTCTGCTTTTTCCATAATATTTTGCATCAAAATCAAGATGTATCATTCGTTCCGAAATATCTGCAAGTTCTAATATCGGTTCTGTCACCTTTCTCGATACGAGCAGGATAACAACTCCACTAACAATAACAGCCCCAATTCCTACATATGCCAGAAAGCGATTAGCTATGGATACACTATCCTGTATCCCTTCCAGCGCGCTTCGAAGCAGAAATATATTTCCATTATCAAGAACACCCCACATCTCTATATATTCTGTCATCGTTCTGGAATCGGTCATCCTTTGCACCGAGTAATAATCACTTTCTTCTAATATAATATTATTGTTATTATCGCCCGATAGATTGAAAAAGTTATCCCATAAGCGCCGACTCATTGTATCCGGATCGCTACTGAACGTAATTCTCATTCGGGAATCTGCATCCAGCACGATTAAGTTCATATTATATTTTTCGGCTATCTTCTGTATCTGAATACTGAATTCTTCTGTCAGAATATTACCAGCATTGGCTGCCTTGTTGATAACTGCATAAGCGTCCTTGAGCGAATTCTTCTTATTGTTCAGATAATATTCACCCAAAAAAGTACTATTAATAAACCAACATAGCACGATGGTGGCTGCCATAAGGCCGATGAAAATAGCTGCAAATTGTTTTTTAATCGAATATTTCATTTTTTCTGCTTCGCTATCCCTTCTGTATCATATGAACTACACAATAACCTCTATCGCTACTGCCTGATATCCTTTCAAATGAATCTTACCATCCTTACTATCCACACAATCATCATTGGATAATAATATAGAAGCAATCTTACCCGGAACATCTACCTCCTGTGGCTGTATTTGATAATTCGCAGCAACGAAAATCGTTCCTTTCATACCTTGTCTCAGATATGCCATTAAATTTCTGTCGGGTTCGGCTCTGGAAATGAAATCTCCATAAACCAATATATCTTTCCATTCCGGGTTCTTGCGCAGAGCAATTAGTTTTCGATAAAACTCGTATACAGAATCATCCTTAGCCAATTGACTTTCTACATTAATTCTTTCATATTTAGGATTCACTACAAGCCATGGTGTACCCGTAGTAAATCCTGCATTTTCCTCCGCATTCCACTGCATAGGTGTTCTTGCATTATCACGGCTGTATTTGTTCACAGCCCGAAGCGCTTCCTTCTCTGACAAGCCCGCATGTAAAGCAACCTTATATTCATCTAACGTCGAAATGTCATCTATCTGATCAATGGATGTAAACTCCATATTTTCCATGCCGATTTCCTGTCCCTGATAAATAAATGGCACTCCTCTCAATAAAAAGGTCAGTAGTGCCAGCATCTTTTTCCCCATATCATGGCACCCATCTGCCGGAAGATAACGACTGACACCTCTCGGTTCATCGTGATTTTCAATGATATTGGATAAAAACCCTATATTTTTCACACGGCTCTGACTGCGGCAAACCGCTTCTATATATTCTTTCGCAGTTACATCACTACGGTCATACCAACCATTTTGATGATCTCCTATGACTGTCGTGTTAAAATCGAACATTGTAGAAAAGTGACCGTCATTCCCAATAAACTGAGGTATTTCATCTTCATTGATATCGAATACCTCACCTACTGTAAAAGCATCGTGAGGCGCGAAAGTGCGATCGCGCAATTCTTTCAAAAATATACCAATCCCTTTCGCTTCATCCAGCATATTCTGAATCTTACTCAGTCCGTCATCCCGGTCAATCGGATAGTCTCTAAATGGAAACGATTTCTTGATATTGATAATCGCGTCGATGCGGAATCCTCCAAGCCCTTTATCCAGCCACCAATTTACCATTTTGTAAACTTCTTCCCGAACTTCTCCATTCTCCCAATTTAAATCGGGTTGCTTCTTATGAAAAAGGTGCATATAGTATTTGTCTTCCCATCCAGGCAACTTGTCCCAAACACTTCCGCCAAAATAAGATCTCCAATTCGTCGGTGCCTTTCCATCCCTTGCATCCACTATGTAAAAATAGTTACCGTACTTACCGCTGGGATCTTGAATCGCTTTTTGGAACCAATCATGTTCATCCGAGCAATGATTCACTACCAGATCCATCAGAATATACATATTTCGCTCTTTCGCTTTTGCGATGAGCTCTTCCATATCCTCCATCGTTCCGAATCTCGGGTCTATATTATAATAATCGGATATATCATATCCCTGATCCGCTAATGGAGAACAGAAAATAGGGGAAAGCCATAGAATATCCACCCCCAGATTCTCCAAATAATCTAATTTACTGATAATTCCTTGCAAATCACCGATACCGTCTCCGTTGGAATCATAAAAGCTTTTCGGATATATCTGATAAGCCACCTTATCATGCCACCATTTTTTCATATTTATATTGCCCTTTCATTCTGCCTCGAATTTATATCCCATTCCCCATATAGTCTTAATCAGATCACCTTTTTCACCCATTTTACTTCGCAGTTTCTTCACATGGGTATCGATTGTTCTTGCATCGCCAAAATAATCGTAGTTCCATACATTATTCAATATTTTCTCCCGGGAAAGGGCAATTCCTTTGTTCTCCATAAAATAAGTAAGAAGTTCAAATTCCTTGTAGCTTAAGTCGATTGTTTTATTGTCTATTATTACGATATGTGCTGCTTTATTAAGCTGAATGCCACCAACTTCCATAATTTCATCCAGGCTCACTTGATTAGTCCTGCGTAAAATCGCTTCTACTCTGGCTACGAGAATTTTCGGGCTAAAAGGCTTGGAAATATATTCGTCCACGCCCATCTGAAACCCCTGCAATTCATCCCGTTCATCCGTTTTTGCCGTCAGCATAATAATAGGAACTGTGGAATATTCTCTGATTTCACGGCACACTTCCCATCCATCAACCTTGGGCATCATCACATCCAGAATCACTAACGCAATATCCTTTTGTTCGAAAAAAATATCCAGGGCAGCACTTCCATCCTCCGCTTCCAGTACATCGTAATTGTTTTTCAGAAGAAAGTCTTTTACCAGCTTTCTCATCCTGCTTTCATCATCTACAACTAAAATTTTCAACCTGTCCATTTTTACTTCGCCGTCCCTTCCTCATAACTAATTTTCACTTACTCTTCCACGTTTTCTTACGGTCAGCGCAGCAAAGGCGCAGACCTACTGAATAATTAAGTATAATCAATAAATATGTTGGAATTGTGAAGCTTATTCTTCTATCCTCAGTTCCCGTTCCTTATCCCTGACAACACTTTCACGCTCTGATATATTCTGTTCCCATGCTGCGTATTTATTCACCAGTACCTTTTCATAATTCAGAATATTAGGTTGGTCGCTCGTTAAGGTGATAACAAACATAGCAATTATTGCCACTATCAATACAGAATTCAACCAGACAGATATAGTAAGTTTTTTCTTTTGCTGTTTCTTTTCTCTGACATCTATCTGGGATGTTGTAGCTTTTGTCTCACCTACCGTACGATAAGCAAAAACAGTAAATAGCCCGATAGGAGGAATTTCCGTCCCGAATTCTTCACTTTCATACAGCTTTTCTTGAAGCTTCTTTAAATATTCCCAACCAATAGGCGTCTTAAAAATATAATCTTTTACCGCCTTTTTATATACTAAAAGCATATTCCCCGGCTTTTCATAATCCATATGTCTTTCCAGATATTCAATCTTCTTCATTTCCTGTCTGGCAAGTTCTGCATCTTCCATAGTTTTAAAATAATACCCGTTTACTATTAACTCGCTCTTATCTTCCATGTCAGTTCCTCATTCTGATGTAATTTTAATAATATCATTAGCTTTGGCTATTTTGTTCTTTCGGCAAAAGTTACATGCACCGTATCCCCCGGCTGCTTTCCTATTTTCTTCCTGATATCCTGCCGTATCCCAATGATATGGCAAGGAGTTCCCATTTTCACAATTTGTCCGTCATAAGCTTCCCCATTCATTTCCCCTCGTTTCTTAAAGCTTCCAATACTCAGTCATCAATATTTACTTGTAATATAACACGTGGTATTTCAAAATTCAACGAATTTAAATTTCATCTTTTTTTATGATTGTGGGGATTGTATGTGCATCCCTTTTCCTCCATTGTCCGTTCCATTTCATCATACAGATCTTCATCCTTTTTCGTCATCATCCAGATAAATCCTACTATGAACAGTAGACCGGATGGAATTGCAAAGCAATAAAAGACAACAGGAACAACCTCTCCCACCATTGACTGCCACAAAAACAGTGGCGTATACAACGCCATTCCCGCAATCATTAGTTTCGCCCCACTCATTTTTTTCATAAAAATTCCTCTCTTTCTTATATCACTTTTATTATAATAAATGCATATATTATTTCTGTTTATAGTTTTCTTCCTTATCTTTCCTTTCTAAGTTTTTATTATATCATTATTATTAAACATATTTAAGATAACTTGTAATAAATTATTATTTGTATATTATAATTCCAATAAATAACTTTTATTTGTTGACAAATGACGTATTTTTAGATAAATTTATATTAACAGTAATGAATCTTAATATTAATAGAGAGAGGTATTTTCTATGCGCATGCGCGTCATTATCCTGACTATATTCGGCTTCTTATTTTTGACTTTAGGATTTATCGGCGTATTCCTTCCTATACTCCCCACCACACCATTTGTTCTTCTGGGGGCAGCCTGCTTGAGCGGCACACCGAAGCTTCGGGCACGGGTTCTGCAAGTCTCTTTCTTCCGGGAATATTTAGAAAGCTACCAAAAAGGAAGTGGACTCCCCCGCAAAACGGTAATCAAAAGCTTGATATCTTTATGGGGAATGCTAATTTTAACGATGGTTTTAACAAAACAGCTTTGGCTTAGTCTTCTGCTTATCCTAATTGGAGGTTGTGTCACTCTGCATATTCTATGGATAGCTAAACCAAAAGGAGAACGTAAAAAATGAAAAATAAAACACGGGTTTTTGGCCGGATAGAGGCTGTTTTCGATATTCTTTATTTAGTAATTGCCGCTTTTATCGGCATTTATCTTATATCTTCCTCAGTCACACCCCTTCGTACTCTTGCAGGGGTTATGGCTTTGATTTTGGCTGCCGGAGATTCCTTTCATCTAATTCCTCGAATTGCTGTTATTTTCACCGGACAAGAGAAACGCTTTGCCAAAGTGATGGGGATCGGTAAATTAATCACTTCCATTACGATGACCCTGTTCTATTTGTTACTATGGCAAATCGGGCTTTTCCTCTTTTTACCTGATAAAGGAATTTCCTTTTCTATTTTTATTTATATTCTTGCGGTTTTGCGTATTCTTCTTTGCTTATTGCCGCAAAATCGCTGGACAGACCGATATCCACCCGTCCGTTTTGGCATTTATCGAAATATTCCCTTTTTTATCCTCGGCATCGCAACATCCGCCTTATACGCTTTTCATATAGGGGCCATACCTGCAGTAAACGGCATGTGGCTTGCTATTTTGTTAAGCTTTGCATTTTATCTTCCCGTAGTTTTATGGTCCAATAAAAACCCAAAGCTCGGCATGCTGATGCTTCCGAAAACTTGCTGTTATTTATGGATTCTTATCATGGCTTTATCTTTCTGATAACTTTTATCCAACCTTTATTAAAATGCGCTACTGTAAACTTTACATATTATAACAAACATGAAAGGAGATAATTTATGGATCAGTACAAAAAGCTAACAAACGAGGTCGGCGCTCCTGTTGCCGATAATGAAAATGCCATTACCGTCGGTTCCCGCGGTCCTGTCGTAATGCAGGATGTATGGTTGCTGGAAAAAATGGCTCACTTCAACCGTGAGGTTATTCCTGAACGTCGTATGCATGCCAAAGGTTGGGGGGCTTACGGTAACTTTACTGTTACCGGAGATATTTCTCAGTTCACCAAGGCTAAGGTACTTCAGCCCGGGCAAAAGACCGATGTATTTGTACGTTTCTCCACCGTTGCGGGTGAACGCGGTGCAGCGGACTGTGAAAGAGATATCCGCGGTTTTGCTTGTAAATTCTATACGGAAGAAGGTAACTGGGATCTTGTCGGCAATAACACTCCTACCTTCTTTATCCGTGATGTACATAACTTCTCCGACTTAAACCGTGCCGTAAAGCGCGATCCCCGTACCGGACGCCGCAGCGCGCAGAACAACTGGGACTTCTGGACACTTCTTCCGGAAACCTTCCATCAGCGCACTATTGTTATGTCCGATCGTGGAATTCCTGCTTCCTTCCGCAATATGCATGTTTTCGGAGAGCATACTTTCAGTTTCTATAATGCGGAAAACGAACGAGTATGGTGTAAATTCCACTTGCATACCAATCAGGGAATCAAATGTCTGACCAATGAAGAAGCTGCTCAAATCAATGGTATGGATCGCGAACATCACGGAAAAGATCTCTTTGAAGCGATCGAAAAAGGCGATTATCCGAAATGGACGATGTATGTACAGATCATGACAGAAGAACAAGCCAAAAAACATTATGAGAATCCTTTTGATATCACAAAAATATGGCCTCATAAAGAATTCCCGCTCATTCAGGTAGGTGTACTCGAACTTAACAGAAATCCTGAAAACTATTTTGCAGAAGTAGAGCAGGCTGCCTTTACACCCGCTCATGTAGTTCCGGGCATCGGTTTTTCTCCTGACCGCTTCTTACAGGGACGTTTATTCGCATATGGTGATGCTCAACGTTATCGTCTGGGAGTAAATCACAATCATATTCCGGTAAACCGTGCCCGTACAGAAGTAAATGAATATCACCGTGACGGCGCAATGCGTACTGACGGAAATTATGGTGCTGCACCCGCTTACTCCCCCAACAGTTACGGTTATTGGACTGCCCAGCCAGAAGTTTCTGAGCCTCCCCTCGAGGTAGAAGGAGCTATGTGGCGTTATGATCCGAAGGATGATCCCACTGATGACAACTTCCGTGCAGGTGGTAATCTATGGCGTATTCTTAGCGAAGACAAGAAGCAGCTTCTCATTGGAAATACTGCTGCCGATATCGCTCCGGTTACGAACAATGTGAAGTACCGCCATGCAGTTCATTGCTATCTGGCGGATACAGAATATGGCGAACGGATTACTGCAGCTATGGGACTTTCCATTGATAAGGTGAAGGAACTCGCAAAGTTAGACAACAATGGCTTGATTGCTGCTACTCTTTCCGAGGAAATGTAAATCAGCGAGACAAGACAGACAAGTGAATTAGCCAGACGACTAATATGAAGAAAGTGCGCTTCCAGAATATGGGGGCGCACTTTTTTGTATAGGTATGAAATCTAAAAAAATTTAAGATAATACTGCTTCTCTGTTTCCAGCAGCAGCTTCACCAGCTCCCGCTACTGTAAGATTATGGAAGGCTGCCATCAAAACTTTGACGGCACAGCTTTTGTTCTGCACGTGTAGCACGCATATTTGTTCGCAGAGCTTTTATAAACTAATATAATGAGGGACAATATCCTGATAGCTTCCATCTTTCATGAGAAATCCTTCCGGAATTATTCCCAATCGCACAAATCCTAGCTTTTCATATAACTGAAGCGCCCTTGTATTTGAACTTACCACCGCATTGAACTGCAATATCTTGAATCCAGTTTCTTTTGCCTGTGCGATACAGTGACACACTAGCAACTCACCGATTTTCTTACCCCGCTCTCCCCCTGCCACTGCATAGCTGGCATTGGAAATATGTCCGCACCTTCCAATATTATTCGGATGTAAAATATAGAGTCCGACAAGCTTCCCAGTCTCCTCTTCTACAGCAACCCCCGTAAAAGATTGTTCTTCAAAAAAGGTGATACCTGTTTCTTCGTTCAAACATTCCATCTGCGGAAAAGCAATCCCTTCCTCGACAACTTCATTCCAAATTTCAATCATATCTAAGATATCTTCTATCCTAAATTCTCGAACTATAATTCCCATTGTATCTCCACATCATCTAATACGTACTTTTTCTTCTTTTCTTTATGCTTACAAATAACTTCTCCGATCATCCGGGAAGATACTATCTTTTCCATTTCTTTTCGCCTGATACAATGCCTCATCAACTATTTGAAAGGCTTCCTCATAATCCGTTTCTTTCTTAATAATAGTTACACCAACGCTTACAGTGACGGCTATTCCATCTTCATTACTTTGAAGAAGGGTTCTTAATTCCTTGCATTTATTATAAACAACCTCTTGCGAAGGGATATCCTTCATATAAATCAGAAATTCATCGCCTCCTATGCGTCCAATAATAACTGTTTTTCCAAACACTTGCTTCAAGTATCCGCCAATTTGTTCCAATACTCTGTCTCCAAAGAGATGGCCAAGCGTATCATTAATATTCTTAAAGTCATCACAATCCAATATAAGGAGAGCATCGATTCTTTCTTCTTTTCTCTTTTCCTTTATACTCTCCGATACCAATTCCTTCACAGTTATCGCATTATAAACTTGCGTTAATCCATCTGTCTCAGACTTAAATACTAATATACGGTGATTTCTGGCATAGAGGAAAACAAACAGAAGCAAAACAACAGATATGGAAAAAATCGCAGCTAAAATATATCTGGAATTAGAATCTATAAACGAAGAAAAGCTTTCTTTCTTCTCCGCTTGCAATATCTCTTTTAAAACTAACTCCTTTACTCTTTCCTCTCCAATTTCCTTTAACGACTTATTAATAATGGAAACCAATATCTTATCATTCCCATCAAAACCAGCACAGTATTCCCTCGTTTCCTTAGCAGTAGGAACAATAATTATATTTTTATAGTTATTTTTCCGAGTATAATAAGTAACCGAATAAGAATTGCCATAACCATAATCCGCCTCACCGCTCGCCACCGCATCTATACTATCTTCTCGGGAATCATAATAAATTATCCGTTCCTCATTTACGCCTTCCGGAATCTTGCTACCCTTTACTATCGCAAATCTTTTATTCTTCAATTCATCTACATTCAACGAAGACCTCAAGTATAATATTGCCTCGCTTCTCAGATATGTCCGGGAACATACCATGCCTTCCGGCAGATACCGATTGTCTGCAAAAAAAATAATATCATAATCACTGGCGAGCGTCTCCTCTGTAGAATCATACAATTCATAGGAAAATGTAAGCCCTGTCATCTCAGAAACCTGATCGAATATTGACTTAGCGACCCCCTGAATCTCCCCGTTTTCATCCAGATAAGTCATTGGCGCCACACCGCTGATCGCTGATGCCTTCACGATTTCTTTGCTTTCAATATATGCTTTTTCTTCCGGTGTCAAGAATTCTTCTGCCCGCACTAACATCGGTATTCCCAGCACGGTGAACATGCCGATTACCCATATTATTACCTTCCACTTCTGTACTTTCATGATTAACCCCTGCAAAATAACAATGCCCTGAAATCTAATTTCAGGGCACGCCACGATGGAATAGGCGGGAATCGAACCCGCGTCCAAAGACCCATTCCCTGTCCTTCTACTATCATAGTCAATTATTTCGGGTTACCCCTCATTCCCTCCCACACCAGGAAATTGACACCCCAATGTGTTCAGTAGCTTCATAATACACCCACAGATTCAAAGCTTTACCTGTGTCGTTTCCTACATAGTCGATGCCCGGTTCTTAATGTGTAGGTGCACTAAGTCGGACAGCTGCCTTTAGGCAGCGTATGCTAAATTATCTTCAGCGTTTATATTTATATTCGCGATTTGACGCATCGCCTGCGGATAGCTTCTCCAGCTGCAAGACCCCTGTCGAAACCTTTACTATCCCCTATTAAATTAACGGATGAAGATGCAGACCCCATCCTTACATCATTATATATCAGTTCTGTATGGCGCGCAATACAATACCTTATAATTTTATTCTGATTTTACTTCCATTTCTTATAATTTATTGTAATTTTATCATATTTTTCCTTGTATTATCCTCGCAGCCTCATCTTCATTTCTTTCTCCACTTCTCTTTTTTGATCCTTTTTAGCAATGTCCTGCCTCTTATCGTACAACTTCTTACCTTTTGCTAAACCGATTTCCACTTTAGCCAAGCCATCTTTGAAATATACCTGTAGCGGTATTAAGGTATATCCCTTTTCCGCAATTTGTCCGGTCAGTTTGTTTATTTCCTGTTTATGAAGCAATAGCTTTTTAACTCTAAGAGGATCCTTGTTGAAAATATTCCCCTTTTCATATGGGCTTACATGCATTCCATAGGCGAACATTTCCCCGTTCTCAATACGGATAAATGCCTCCTTGATACTGCACTTTCCCATACGCATGGATTTTACTTCCGTTCCGTGAAGGACGACACCTGCTTCGTATTTCTCTTCAATAAAATAATCGTGATATGCCTTTTTATTATTTGCAACTAATTTCATCGCCTCTTTTGCCATATTGCTCACCATACCTTTCTTACGGTCTACACCCCTTCTTCCTGCTCTGCAGGTATGAAGTCCACCGTTCTGGTGAAGCGGTCGGTACCATCCACTATAACCACAATACGTTCTCCCAGTCGATAGCGTTTGCCCGAATCCCTTCCTACCATCTCATAATTCAATTCATCGTAATAGAAATAATCGCCTTCTAATTCAGATACATGGATAAGTCCTTCTACCGTATTGGGCAGTTCCACATAGATGCCCCAACTTGTAATACCCGAAATCACACCTTCGAATTGCTCTCCGATATGTTTCTCCATATATTCTGCTTTCTTTAACTTATCGGTCTCACGCTCTGCCTCATCCGCACGCCGCTCCATCTTAGAGGAACGATCCGCCACTCCGGGAAGAATCTCCTCATAATGGGAGGTGCGTTCTTCTTTTAGACGCCCTCTAAGCTGTTCCTTAATAATGCGGTGTATTTGTAAATCCGGATACCTACGAATCGGAGATGTAAAATGACAGTAATAGGGACAAGCCAGCCCAAAATGTCCCGTACAATCTACGGAATACTTTGCTTGCTTCATACTTCGGAGGGTAAGTCTGCTAATTAACATTTCCTCCTTCGTTCCCTCAATTCTCCCTAATAACTTCTGAATCTCTTTCGGGTGTATCTCGTCCTTAGAGGCTTTAAGCCCATACCCGAAGTTACGAATAAATATACCGAGCTGCGTAATCTTCTCCGGATCCGGATTGCCATGAATTCGATAAACGAAAGGAAGATCGAGCCAGTAAAAATGCTGTGCTACTGTCTCATTCGCTAAAAGCATAAAGTCTTCAATAATTTTCGTCGCTGTATTTCTGTCGTAGGGCTTTATCTCCAACGGATGCCCTTCTTGGTCCAATATAATTTTTGTTTCAGGGAAATCAAAATCGATAGAGCCTCGTTTCCTTCTTTTCTCCCGCAAAATAGCTGCGAGTTCTTCCATCTGTTCGAACATAGGCACAAACTCTTTATGCTCTTCACGTTCCGCTTCATCCTTATCTTCAAGAATCTTCTTTACGCTCGTGTAACTCATCCGTCGATCGATACAGATAACCGTTTCTGCAATTCGGTAATCGATTACCTCACCTTTGGAATTCACTGTCATAATGCAGCTAAGCGCCAGCCTATCTTCCCCTTGATTTAAGGAACATATCCCATTAGAAAGTACATGGGGAAGCATTGGAATTACCCTGTCCACCAAATAGACGCTAGTCCCTCTGTTAAGTGCTTCTCTGTCTAACGCTGAATTCTCCTGAACATAATTGGTAACATCGGCAATATGAACACCAAGAAGGTAATTATCTCCCTCCCTCGATATGCTGATTGCATCATCCAAGTCTTTGGCATCTTCACCGTCTATCGTTACCATCTGTACCTTCCGCAAATCTTCTCTTCCCTGCATATCAGCCTCGGATACTTCTGAAGCAACACGCTCTGCCTGCGTCAATACCTTCTCTTCAAAACCTGTAGGCAATTCGAAATTTCTTACAATCGATAAGATATCCACTCCCGGATCATTCATATGCCCCAGAATCTCGATAACTTTTCCTTCCGGCTTCTTTCCTTTTTGTTCATCGCCGTAACCAGTAAGTTCTACCACTACTTTATGCCCATCTACCGCCCCTTTAGAACGTTCCAACGGAACGAAGATATCTTCCGATAGCTTGCTATTATCCGGTAAAACAAATCCGAAATTCCTGGACTTTTGGAATGTACCTACAATCTGCGTCATTCCACGGGCAAGAACCTTAATTACTTCTGCCTCTTGGCGCTTTCCCTTCCCACCCGGAAGAAGCCTTACCTGTACCGTATCCTTATGAAAAGCTCCATTTGTCTTAGTATCGGGAATAAACAAATCCCCATCTCGGCCTTCTACCTCAACAAAGCCAAATCCTCTGGCATTGCTAATAAAGATTCCTGTCACAATTCTCTCATCCGGCTTGGTATACTTCCCTTTGGAAGTAAGACTCAGGCGGCTCTGGGCTAAAAGTTCTTCCAGAATCTGATGAAATTCCTCTCTATCTTCCTTTGACACTTGCATAAAAGCTGCTATTTCTTTTTCTTTCATAGGAACATACATTTCATCCGCTACAAGTTCACATATTAAATTCTTCCTTTTATCATATAATTCCCTATTCATATCGTCCCTCACTTACCTTCTCAGAATAAAACCGTGTCTCATATCGAACAAAAATGCGCTTCACTCTCATCATCAACTACAACAAAATCTGTCCCATAATATGAAAAAAGCACCCTTGTTATATGCAAGAGCGCTTTTGTAATCATCCTTAAAATACATTAAGATTTAAGATCGCTGCCAACACAATAAAGCCCGCTGCCAGATACTTGGTAATCTTAACGAGAGTTCCTTCCATAGAACGCCCCTTGTTCTTACCCCAATAAGTCTCCGCTGCGCCACTGATGGCTCCTAAACCTGCCGATTTACCTTCCTGCATCAATACTAATATAACCAAAGCAAAGCATATTATAATAAAAGCTACTAACAATATAATTCTTAAAACTTCCATTTCTACACCTCCTAATACAAGCAGATTTTAGTTTATCATATGCTGGTTATATTTTCAAGTATTTTTAGATTTTTCTCTATATTTTGTTAAATGGCTCTTTGTATGCTGCTACTGTTTCCAGCTCTTCCTCGATGCGAAGGAGTCTGTTATATTTCGCAACTCGGTCTGAACGGCAGGGAGCACCTGTCTTAATCTGCCCTGCATTGACTGCCACCGCAAGATCCGCGATAAACGTATCTTCTGTCTCCCCCGAACGATGAGAAATCACCGCGCGATAAGCATTTTTATGCGCCATCTCAATAGCTTCCATCGCTTCCGACACCGTTCCTATCTGGTTCACCTTAACCAGAATAGCATTACCTACACGCAGCTTAATACCCGCATCCAAACGCTTCGTATTAGTAACGAACAAGTCATCCCCTACAAGCTGTACTTTCTCTCCTAGCCGTTTCGTCAATTCCTTCCATCCATCCCAATCATCTTCTGCAAGACCATCTTCAATGGAAATAATGGGGAACTGATCAATGAGTTCTTCATAATAGGAAATCATCTCAGCGGTATCCCTTACCACTTCATTTCCGGAAAGCTTACTTTCTCCCGGGAAATGATACATTCCTGTTTTTTCATTATATAATTCACTGCTTGCCACGTCGAGGGCAATCTTAATGTCCTCTCCCGGAGTATAGCCACTCACTGAAATAGCTTCTACAATGAGCGATAACACGGATTTTGCATCCGGTAAATCAGGAGCAAAACCTCCTTCATCCCCTACTCCTGTAGAAAGGTCTTTATCATTTAGCAGCTTTTTCAAGTGGTGATAGATCTCTGCACAAATCCGGAGCCCATCCGCAAAACTTTCCGCCTGTACCGGCATAATCATAAATTCTTGGAAATCCACTGTATTGGCTGCATGCTTTCCTCCATTTAGAATGTTCATCATAGGTACCGGCAACAATCTCGTATGTGTACCGCCCAGATACCGATAAAGAGGAAGTTCCAGAATCTGTGCCGCAGCCCTTGCACATGCCATAGAAACGCCAAGTGTAGCGTTAGCCCCGAGATTCTCCTTATTCTCCGTACCGTCTGTATCAATTAGAATGCGGTCAATAAGTCCCTGTTCCAATACATTTTGTCCCACTAATGCATCATTTAATTTCGTATTGATATTCTTTACCGCCCTTTGTACTCCAAGACCGAAATAGCGAGTCTCTCCATCCCTCAATTCCACTGCTTCAAATCGTCCGGTACTAGCTCCCGAAGGAACTGCAGCCCGCCCTACAATACTTCCTTCTATCGTTACCTCCGCCTCTACCGTCGGATTCCCTCTAGAATCCAATATCTCCCTGCCATGTACTTTCGTAATTTTCCAACATGAATTAATCATAGTTCTAATCTCCTTTATCGGTAACTATTTTCTATCGTAAATGTGCAGACCTGCTGAACAGTTACTTTCTATCTTTATATTTATTTCCTTATTTTGAAAAATCATGCAGAATAAAAGCGTGCTTCGTCCATTCTATATATTAGGAGAACTTTTCTAATTACATAAAAAACAAGAAAGCAAAGGCTGCGACATCCCTGCCATAACCTTCGCTTTCTTTAAGCTTGAGTACAAACATTAATAAATTTTATGTGTAATCATGCTACATCCATTAAAATAAACGAATGTGCCGTCTGCTCTTCATTCATAAGCAGTCTCTCTCACGAGCCAATCCGGAATCTTCTCCGTAATGAGATAAAATCCGCTATCACCGCGATAATAATTAGAATTATTCGTACCATTCTTCAATTGAACGTACACATAATAGTCGGTGGATATCGTATCGGTCATTTTGAACATCGAATCAAAACTTGCCGGATACAGTGCGTCTACCAGCTCTCCTATCTGTTCTTCCTCCGAAAAGGTTTTGGTGATGCTATAGTCCTGAACCATATCGTCATCTACAGAATACATCTCATAGTGGTTGTTCGTAACCGTTATGCTTGCAATATCTTGCGCTTTTACAGTCATTTCCTCGTACAATCCCTTTTCTTTCAGATAGCCAATGATATTCGTATAAGAAGGATAAATATCATATTCAAACCACATATAACTACCACTTCTTACGGAGAACTCAAGGGTTCCGCAGATAAACTCATCTTTTCTCTTTGTATAATCAGTATTTTCCAGGTCTTTAATATAGAGCTGTCTGATTAAATCCGTATCATCAGGGGAGAGGTTAACCGCGCTTATTCCCGTATGATAAAGTATCTGATACGAATCCTTTCCCTTTATTCGATCGAAGATAGCATCCTCGTAGATTTGATAATTCGCTCTTTTAAATTCCTCATTACTCATAATCTTGTTTAGGACAGCCTCTTCCCTCGCATCTACCGCAAATGACCGCCATATGACTCTTCCGCTCTTCATACGATATGCCACATCCATCCAAAGGTAGGAATTTTCACCCTGGATGTTTTTGTTTTCGTGTTCTGCCTTCTTTTCCGACAACTCACAGATAGCTTCAATATCGGTAATTCCCGGCATTTGCAAAACATACTCCTCCGGATTCATACGTCTGAGTTCTTCATCCACATAGGTCTGCCTGTAGGTAAGTCCGGAAATAATAACTGTTGCCTCCTCCAGCTTCTCCGGATTTGGTGTCCACTTATCGAAGCCGGTGAGATCGAACTGAAAGATACTGTAAATAATTGCAGTACATGCACCGATAATTAGAATTTGATGTTTCTTCCTAAGGGCAGCACGGATATCCAATTCATAAATGACTTCTATTAAACAACTGCCGATAATAGCTGCTGCTGCCATAACAAAGAGAAGAATCACTGCGCTGCTTTTTCCTCCGCCATCCGCTCCTACGATATCTCTTACCGTAATTCCTACAAATAAGGTAAAGGGAACTACGAGAAAGGTCTTTATCGCTGCCTTTGTTACTGAGAATGCCATAGATTTCCCCGCAGCCTCAGAAGGACGTCTCCTATAGGCAGCATATGCCAATGTTCCAAAGAGTATAGCCAGCACCATACACTTCATCATAGGGGCAAGAACTCCCATAAAGGAAGAATTGGTACTTTCTATATGTTGTACTGCTTCTATATAGTATCCTATCGGCGAAGAAAGAGGCTGATAATCATAGCGATAGTGATAATATTGGAAAAATGCTGACTGGTAAAACGTCATTAACATTCTGACTGCCAACTCATAGCCAAGAAAAATTGCCGTACCAAGCAAGGTCATTACAATATTTCCCGTCATCATTACCGCTATAATCGTAAGGCTGTATACCCCCAGATAAAGAATAAGGTTCATCAACACAGAGATAAGGGTGATTTTCACATTGATAACATTCATTCCACCGTTTATTCCTGCCACGAGAATCCCAAGGAATACATTCAACAGATACGGCAGGAAAAATATCAGAACTCCATTCACATAAATCACCGCAAATCGGCGTCTTTTCGATACAGGAACACTATGATATAAATCCACCTTTTTCCTACTGTATAAATAAGAAAATCCATGAATTGCACATACAATGGCTAAGATACCTACGAATGTCATCACCAATATATCCGCACTGAGCCACTGCCCCGCCGCTTCCGCTAACCGTTCCTTGGCAACCGTTCCTGATAAATTATCAATTATATTATGGTTCTTTTTCCTGCTCATTAAGATCGCTGTCGCGACCGGATAATAGAAGAACCAAAATAGTGCGGAGATGGCCCATACCCAAGATCTCCTCTTATTATTCTCTCTCATATTAACCAAGAATGAGTTTTTTGATATCATATCCAACCACCTCCGTCTCACTGATAAATATTTCCTCCAGGGAAAGAGGCAGCACTTCAAAGAATATGGTATCTACTGTAGCAAAATGCGTTAGTACCTCTTCCCTGCTTCCTCTGACCGTAAGGGTATAAAGAGAACCTCGCTTTTCCTCTTTCATAACAACTAAGCCCTCTAAGCACTTCTTCTCAGCCACCTCTTCCTTAAATACACATTGTACCTTTTGAATATTACACTTCATATCCTCTAAATCCTTCGATAACAATACGCCCCCCTTATGCAGCAAACCTACATGATCGCAAATATCCTCGAGTTCTCTTAAGTTGTGGGAAGCAATAATAGGCGTAAGTCCCCTTGTTTCCATTTCCTTTGCAAAGATACTTTTCACGCCTTGACGCATCACCGGATCTAAACCATCGAACGTTTCATCGCACAGCAGGTATTTCGCGCCCGAACAAATACCGCATAACAAGGCGAGCTGCTTTTTCATTCCCTTGGAAAAGGTATTGATCTTTCTCTTTTTATTCAGACCAAAATTGTCCATGTATAGATAAAATTCATCCCGTCGAAATGCCTTGTATATCGAGGAAAAATACTTTTCCATTTCCTCTCCATTCGCATTGGAGAAAAAATACGGTTCATCCGCAATAAAAAAGACGTTCTCCTTCACCTCAATGTTATCGTAGACCGGTATACCGTCTACCATAATTGTTCCCTTATCCGCTTTTAGAACCCCTGCCATCATTCGAAGTACCGTGCTTTTTCCAGCCCCGTTTGTACCAATAAGACCAAACACTGTATCTTCTTTCATTGTTACACTGACATCATCGACAGCAAGAATATCTTCAAATGCTTTACTGACATTCTTTATCTCAATCATTGTCTCCTCCTATCCGCCCTACAAGCGATTACCCATCCATTTTTTCAAGGCAGCTTATAAAATCAGCCTTTGTCATACCGAGCTCCTGCCCTTCCTTATATAAAAGAATCATTCGCTCCCTCAGTTCCCCTTTTCTTTCATCGAGAAGATTTGCATTGTCCGCTACAAAGTTCCCTCTACCCTTAACTACATAAATATAGCCCTTACGTTCCAGTTCTGTGTAAGCCTTCTGTATCGTATTCGGATTGATGGCGAGCTCCACCGCCAAGCTTCTTACTGAGGGCATCTGTTCATCTTTTAACAAAATCCCTTTCAAAATCAGTAACTTAAACTTCTCTACAATTTGTTCGTAGATAGGCCGGGCATCCTTATAATCAAGAATTATCATGTATTCACCTTCCTTTGGTTCTAACCCATTCTTCTCCAACCACTAGTGTTTAATGTGTACTATCACTACTAACACACATGTTATACCCTGCTATGCCTTTTGTCAAGCATAAAAAGAAGCCTTATGAATCTCGTTTACTCAACGAGTTCCATAAGGCGTTCTTAATCATTTGTCAATTTTTATATCAATCTGCAAAGAATAATCGGGACGAAAATCGCAGGCACATAATTCATAACCCGAAGCTTCGTGATTCCGATAATATTCAGGCCGAGTCCAATCATAACGACAGAGCCGACACAAGTCATCTCCATAATCACTGTATTCGTCAGAAAAGGTGCAATCCACTGTGCAAGCAACGTAATGGAACCTTGATAGAGGAAGACCAGGCCTGCAGAAAAAGCAACTCCTATTCCCAAAGTGGATGAAAGAACGACTGCCATGATAAAGTCAAGGATCGATTTGCTAAAAAGCATCTTATGATCTCCCATAAGCCCACTTTGTAAGGCACCTACAATCGCCATAGCACCTACACAAACAAGTCAAGGAACCACTGATACCGAGAAATACGGTACACAGTCCGACTCCCTTCATTAAGGTATCCGTCATTCTCCCCGGCAACCCCTTCTTTAAAACGATTCCTACTACTGCACCTACTATAATAGCTATCGCATTTACTAACGTTCCTAACATCTTGCCGCTCTTTTCTACTTATATCGTCTTTCGTTTATAGCACTTTTTATTTCTTAATCAACAATGACTTTCCGGTCATCTCTTCCGGTTGTTTCATTCCCATCATCTCAATCATCGTAGGAATAATGTCTGCAAGGCATCCGTCTTCTTTCAGTGTATAAGCCTCATCGTAGTTCACAAGGATAAATGGTACCGGATTCGTAGTATGAGCTGTGAAAGGTTCTCCCGTTACATAATCTACGAGCTGCTCTGCATTTCCGTGATCCGCACAGATAAACATCGCTCCCCCTACTTCTCTGATAGCTTCTACTGCCCTTCCCACACATTCGTCCACTGCTTCGATTGCTCGGATCGCAGCGTTCTCCACACCTGTGTGTCCAACCATATCCGGATTGGCAAAGTTCACTACGATAACATCGTATTTGTCAGATTTAATTGCTCCTACCAGTTTATCGCATACTTCATAAGCACTCATTTCAGGCTTCAAGTCATAAGTAGCAACATCCTTAGGTGAATTAACAAGAATTCTGTCTTCTCCTTCATTCGGTGTTTCTACACCGCCGTTAAAGAAGAAAGTAACATGTGCATATTTCTCCGTCTCTGCAATTCTCGCCTGTGTCATATGGTTTTGTGCAAGCCATTCACCAAATGTATTAGTTACTGCAATCTTATGGAATGCTACATCCTTATTCGGAATGGTAGGATCGTAATCGGAGAAGCATACGAACGTCGTATCCACTCTGTCACCTCTGTCAAATGCTGTGAACTCATTGTCACAGAAGCATCTTGTAATCTCTCTTGCCCTATCCGGTCTGAAGTTGAAGAATATAACAGAATCCTTATCCTTAATCAGAGCTACCGGAGCGCGATTCTTTTCAATTACTGTAGGTTTTACGAACTCATCCGTCTCGCCTCTGTCATAAGACTCTGCAATAGCTGCCGGGCCACTTACCGCTTTTAATCCTTCACCCTTTGTCAATGCATCATAAGCGAGCTTCACTCTGTCGTAGTTATTATCTCTATCCATGGCGTAGTAACGACCGGATACAGAAGCTACTTCACCTACACCGATTTCTTTCATCTTCTCTTCTAACTGCTCTACGAAACCTTTTCCGCTCTCAGGAGGAGTATCTCTTCCATCTAAGAAGCAATGTACATATACTTTAGAAAGGCCATTTCTCTTCGCCAGCTCGAGGATTCCGTAGATATGAGTATTGTGGCTATGAACACCGCCATCGGATACGAGCCCGAACATATGAAGTGCGGAATCATTCGCTTTACAGTTCTCTATCGCCTTCAAAAGAGCAGGATTTTCAAAGAAAGTACCGTCATGAATCTCTTTCGTAATTCTCGTAAGTTCCTGATATACGATACGTCCGGCGCCCATATTAAGATGTCCTACCTCCGAGTTACCCATCTGTCCGTCAGGAAGGCCTACTGCCATACCACTGGCATAACCTTTTACAAAAGGATACTCCTTCATCAAGTTATCCATCACTGGCGTATTAGCTTCTGCCACGGCATTGCCGTCTTCTCTTTCATTCAAGCCATAGCCATCCAAAATCATCAATACTGTTGGTTTCTTACTCATCCTTCTTCTCCTTTTCCTATATTACCTTAGTAAATTACTTATTGTAAATATGAGAAACATACGTAACTGTGCAGTACCTGAACAATTACAAACATACTTATAAATTGTCATAAAATGAATAAATATTATCTTTACTTATCCGTTTGCAATTATACATGTTTTTTTGCATATTGTAAATATAAGAAATAAGAGATAATATATAGGAAATAAGAGATAATGTATCTACTATGAACGAAAATCTCATCACAGGAGTAGTTTTATGATATCTTTACTTGCCAGACTTTTTATTCGGGAAGACGATGACATCTCTTCCCTTCGCGTACGACAGGCATACGGTATATTGTGCGGTGCTGTAGGTATCGCTTTGAATCTCTTTCTCTTTGCCGGAAAATTCTTCGCCGGAGTTCTTAGCAACTCCATTGCGGTAACTGCCGATGCTTTCAATAACCTATCCGATGCGGGTTCTTCCTTAATTACACTCATCGGCTTTAAAATGGCCGGCCAGGAAGCGGATTCAGACCATCCGTTCGGTCATGGACGTATTGAATATTTATCAGGTCTTCTCGTATCCATCGCTATCTTGATTATGGCCTTCGAGTTGGTCCGTTCCTCTATCGATAAAATCTTACATCCTCAGCCCGTGGTCTTTAACCCTGTCACCGTAATCATTTTGCTGATTTCTATCTGTGTAAAACTATACATGTCCTTTTATAATAAAAGTATCGGCAAAAAGCTTGACAGTGCCACCATGCATGCTACATCGATGGATAGCCTAAGCGATAGCATGGCAACTACGGTCGTCCTTATTGCCGCTATAGTAGGTGAACTTACCGGCCTTGCCATCGACGGTTACTGCGGCGTTTTAGTTGCCCTTTTCATCTTCTATGCCGGATATAGTGCGGCGAAGGAAACTATCAGCCCATTGCTCGGCCAGCCGCCCCGTCCCGAATTCGTCCAACAGGTGGAATCGATCGTTATGAGCTACGAACACGTTCTTGGTATTCACGATATGATCGTCCATGACTATGGTCCCGGCCGTGTTATGCTCTCTCTTCATGCGGAAGTACCGGCGGACGGCGATATGCTCACACTTCATGATATGATCGATAATATCGAACACAGACTTCAAAATGAACTCCGCTGTGAGGCCGTCATACATATGGATCCAATTCTTATGAAGGACGAACAGACGAATGTTTTGAAAAGCCAAATTAGCGGGATAATTGCTGAAACCTACCCCGAGATTCATTTTCACGATTTCCGTTTGGTAAAGGGCCCTACCCATACAAATATCATTTTCGATATCGAGGTCCCCTTTCACTATAGACAAAGTGATGAAGAAATTATCGCTTATCTAAAAGAACGTATTAAATGTATCGATTCCTCCTATGATGCAGTGATACAAGTAGATAAGATAGCACATTCAAATGCCCTGCAGAAATGAATCTACAGGGCATTTTCATTTTATAGGAAAAGTCACGTTATACTTGTTCTTTCTGTTCCTATATTTGTTCTATTTTGCATTCTTTCAGTTCCATTCCACCTTGACCGAAATAAAGCTTCAAGAAACAAGTGTTGCCGAAGAATTCTCCTAAGTCAAGGGATACTTCTTTCCACTCACTATCCTTCCCGGTCAACGTAACAGTTTTCACCAGTTGTTTATCTTTGAAAATGGATACAGGTATCTGGGATAATTCTTCTGCCCCTGTTACCCTGCTTAAGAAAGTCAGTCTGGCAGTATTTTTCCCTTTTAATACAACTTGTAAAACAGTCGCTTTCCCTTTTCTCGTATCGATCCATTCAAGCGGAATCTCTGCTTCCCCTTCTACTTCTAAAATCTTAATATCGCGCAGTTCCATTTCTTCCTCGGTAATGCATTCCTTCAATTGTCTATCCAGCTCTGTCTCAATCCCCTGGACACGTAAAAATGCCGGAAGCTTCATAAGAGCATAGCAAATATTCATAGCACTTCTCTGGAATTCACCCCTTGTGGTACGATTATTTATAAGCCCCTCCATGGAATCATCCTGCTGTGTATTCGCCTTGGCATCGGTAGTTACCATATATAAATCGTTCTGGCAGCGAACCATAGCCGACGTATTTTTCACATCTCCGGGACCTCCAGGCTCATTGCCTTTCGCCCACCAGTCAGTCATAACGATTCCTTTGAATCCCCATTCCTTCCGTAGTACGGTAGTCAGCAGATCATAGTTCGTGGATGTCCAGAAGCCGTTAACCGGCCCGTAGGTACTCATAATGGAGTAAGCATCGCCTTCTTTCACCGCGATTTCGAATCCTCTTAGATACAACTCCCTCAGTGCGCGTTCCGACACTATCGCTTCCGCATCATTGCGTCTATGCTCCTGATTATTGCATATGAAATGCTTAATCGTACCCGTCACCCCATACTTATGCATTCCTTTTAACTGCGCTGCTGCCATTCTACCCGTTAGGAGAGGATCCTCTGAGAAATATTCGAAATTGCGTCCATTCATCGGATTCCGATGCAAGTTCATACCGGGACCCAGTAAGGTATCGATATGATTCATGCGAAGTTCCATTCCTTCGAATTCATATAGTTCTTGTAAAAGTTCCTCATTAAAAGAACAAGCAAGACAAGTACCGTTGGGCATCGCAAAAGCAAGGCTTCCGCTATCCATACGAATTCCACTGGGACCATCCGCACAGCATCCGAGAGGAATCCCAAAACCTTCTAAACTCTCAGTAACCGCTCCAAACGCAGATGCCGTGCCAGGTGTTACCTTCGGAGAACACATGCCCTCACCACGTACGATACAGCACAAATCTTCATCGGAAAGCTGTGCAATGAAAGTTTCCATAGATACTTTTCCTTCGAAAACATCCACAAGCTTCCACCCCTGGTCTCCTGTATAAGCTACCTCTACAGGTAGATTTTCTCCTCTTCGCTTCATGGGGTCCACTGTCCTTACAGGTACTGCTTCATAAGAAATAGTAAGCGCTCCATTTTCCCCTGCTGCAGGTCTCATTCTCTGATAAGAAACATCAGGAGCAATTACCTCTTCAAATGTCTCAAGAACGGTAAGTGTATCCAGAACGATCTCTCCCACACGAGAAGCCTCCCTTACATCACCGCCCATATAGAATTGGTAACTTCCTTCCTCCATAACATAACTATATCTATGTCCCGTCACTCCGCTGTCATCATAGGATGCAAGAAAATACTTCGGACAAGAAATTGTCACAATCGTATCATCCTCAGGAGTGAGCAGCTTTGTCTTCGTAAATCCGCACAATACACGAGCCGGTTTGCCAAGCTTACCTTGAGGTGCCTGACAGTATATTTGAACGACTTCCTTTCCTTCGTATTCTCCGGTATTGGTCACCTTAACTTGAAAAGTAACTTTGTCTTCTTCTGCTTCCATACCTACTAATTCTTTGTCAAAAGCAGTATAGGAAAGACCAAAGCCAAAGGGATACAGAACTTTATCCTTTGCAAAAGTCTCAAAGTACCGATATCCTACATAAATATCTTCTTTATAAAGATTGCGGTCATCATCCCCATAGTTGGCTGTGGACGGATAATCGGTAATATCAGAAGCAATCGTATCCGTCAACCGTCCGGAAGGAGTTACCGTTCCATTTAATACATCGATTATACCGTGGCCGCCTTCCTGGCCGCCCTGCCATACATATAGAACGGAAGACGGATTCACCTCGTTTACCCACTTCATATCAATAATGTTTCCCACATTCAGCACAACAATTGTACGCTCGAAAACCGCACATACCTTATTAAGCATATCGCGCTCTTCTTTTGTCAGCAGATAGCTTCCGTCTTCCGCTTTATTGTCCTTGTCTTCACCGGCGGTACGCCCTATAACAATAATCGCTACATCCGATTCTTTCCTCGCTTCCTCCACGAATTCAGCCTTTAACGGCATCTCTTCCTGAAACCAAGGCTCTTTCGCCCAACCATCACCAGTTTCAAAGGGGTGTTCTAAAAGCCAGTCCTCGTATACTGCCTTTACCGTCTTGTTCACGGCAAAGCATTTCTCCATCTCCAATGCTTCCCATATACCGATAACATATTTTGTATTTACCAGACCTCCTGAGCCAGTGCCGCTTTTATAATAATGAAACTGTGTCCTTCCAAACAAAGCTACCTTCGTATCTTTAGCGAGCGGAAGCAAATGATTATCATTTTTCAGCATAACAATTCCTTCTGCTGCGGCTTCTCTGGCCTTTTTCGCATACCTATCCAAATCAAAGATCCTATTGCCCATCTTTATACCTCTTTCTTTTTTCATATAAAATTATAATCCGTAACTATTCAGCAAATCTGCGCATGTACTGAACTGTTACGTACATCTTGACAACTAAAAGTTATTGCCACTTGTTCCACTGTCACATATTATCATAGGTTTACATCATATGCTATCTGCTTTTATGACTTATTTTTAGGTCAATATTGACTTTATTTTTTATAATTTTAGAAGCTAGGATTCCCATACCATAAAATATTCCCTCTGATTTGTATCTTTATCAATTCCTTCTGATTTAATCTTAAAATTCTCTCTTTTGTAGAACTCTATTGCCTTTACATTTTTTTGATATACACTTAAAGATAAGCTAATTTTAACTTTCTTTGCATAATCTAACAATTGTTTTCCGATTCCTTTACATTGCGATTGATCGCAGACAAAAATACCTCCGATATAACTGTCAATCAATCCGATGAAACCTTGTATTTCATGACTAATCCCGTCTTCAAAAACATACAACTCCGATTGCAACAACAGTTCTTCTACCTCATTATATTTATTTCTCCAATAAGTTTCCGGAATAAAATTGTGAGCTTTTACATTCGTGTCCTGCCATATTTGCATCACCCTATTTATATCTGACTTTTCCATTTTTCTAATCATCAAACTACCTCTGCCCTTTACCCGCAACTATTTTAAAAATAAAAGCATTACATATGTAATCTTTTCCGTCATGCGTACAGTTATCGCGATAGATATAGCATACTGAAAGAGTTCGCTATCCATTACAACAGTTTTTATAGCTTATTAATATATGACTGGGAGCAAAGATAACCGCCATGACTACTAACAGAATTGACTGACTAATCACACCGCTAAAAAGAAAAATCATAGATGGTATTATCGATAAAGCCAATGCCCTGAAAGTGCTATTTTTCTTAAAACAGATGATCCAAATTAAATAGTAGATAAATATTAAGCAAGAATTAATCGTTAAATACCATGTAAAAGCTTCCGAGGAAGGAAACCCGTACCACGTCCCGGGAATATTAAATACCATAAACCCTAAACATCCAAAGCGGCCGATTTGCTCCAAAACTTCGACTGTCTTATTCTCCCATACATTCACAAAACCATCCTTACATTTCAGCGCAAAGACAATATTGGGAATCATCATTATGATGATAAAAATTAAACCGAATAAATTAAACCACTCCATGGCTAAATCCTTGAACAATCATAAAAATCACAGGAAATCAAATGATCATTCACCATTCCGGCTGCCTGCATGAACGCATATATTGTCGTTGTACCCACAAACTTAAATCCACGCTTTTTCAGATCTTTACTGATAACATCTGAAATAGGCGTACTGGATGGAACCTCTTCAATCCGGGTCCATTTATTGACAATCGGTCGATAGTTCACAAATGACCATAAGTAATTATCTAAAGAGCCAAACTCTTCACAAATTTCGAAATATACCTTTGCATTATTAACAACGGCATTTACTTTCTGCCTATTCTTAATAATCCCATCATTATGTAGAAGGGACTCAATCTTATCATTATCATAAGTTACAAGAACCTCCGGATCGAAATTATCAAACGCGGCGCAAAGGGTATCCATTTTCGCAAGAATTGTTGTCCAACTCAGTCCTGCTTGTTTTCCTTCTAATATAAGCATTTTAAATAGCTTTTTATCATCATGGACAGGAATCCCCCATTCACGATCGTGATATTCTTGTTCCATTTTACTTTTCATAGCCCAATCGCATCTTATTATCTCATCCATCTATTAATCTCCTTGTAATTATATAGCTTTATCAGTTAATCTTCCTTGGGAATAAGCATACATACAAAACCTACCGATAACAATATCGCACTAACTATAATTGATTTTTCCTGCCATATTCCGACACAGAAATTTCCAATAATTGCTCCCATTATAAAAATTACAATAATACTAAAATATAAAAAACCATCTTGTTTTGATGTTAAATTTTTAGTAAGACCATAATTACATATAGCTTGTGTAGCCGCCCGTAAGTTGCCAATACACATTGTCGTTGCAATTCCGTTTCCATTTACCTTACGGAAGCTCTCAACTTGTGCGCCACAGGCGAAGGAAATAAGGCTATTAGCGAGTAGATTTAAATCTTGAGGAATAAATGCTACTACAAATAAAGCAACAATCTCTGCCAAAAGCGTAACCTGACGCCAATGGAGATATTTTTTATTACGGAAGCAGTTTCTAACAATTTCTGCAATAGCAACGCCAAAAGCGAATGCTAATATGGGAATAAAATACCTCAGCGCATCGGCGAAGTTACCTGTTGAAAGATTAATCCCAAACAACAGAATATTCCCTGTCTGAGCATTCGCAAAAACTTGTTCTCTACATAAATATGAATAAGCATCCATAAATCCTCCAGATAGCGTTAATATAGCTGCAACCAGAAATGATTCTGATGCTTGTTGAACTTTTTTCATCGTATACCTTTCTGACTTCGCGGCTTCACAATGATCTTGTGTCTGATTACGTAACTTAATAAACTTTGCATTCATGCACTGCAAATATGATATAAAATTTTATCCCTTCACAGACAACATGGCGGCTTTCGATGCATGAATCCTAGTTGTATCGAAAATGGGCAAGTCCGCATCCTCTTGCTGAATCAATAAGCCAATTTCCGTACAGCCCAGAATCACTCCTTGAGCACCCTTTTTTGCAAGATTCTCAATAATATTCCTATACTTCTCTTTCGAAGGTTCCGAAATAATACCTAAGCACAATTCATTATAGATTATATTATTTACAGCCTCTACTCCCTGCTCATCAGGAATAAGAACCTCAATTCCCGCCTCTATCAGCTTGTCTTTATAAAAGTCTTGTGTCATCGTATATTTGGTTCCGAGCAATGCAACTTTCGTAATATTATGCTTTTTTAATTCATCTGCAGTCGCCTCTGCGATATGTATGATCGGAATCGTAATTCTACTTTGAATCCGGGGAGCTACTTTATGCATGGTATTCGTACAGATTACAATAAAATCTGCTCCTGCCTTCTCCAAATTTTCAGCCGCGACCGATAAAATATCTGCACTCTTCTCCCAATCGCCATCCGCCTGGCACTTCTCAATTTCAGCAAAATCCACGCTGTATAATAACACTTTTGCCGAATGGAATCCTCCGAGTTCTCTTTTCACCGATTCATTGATAATTTGATAATAAGTAACCGTACTCTCCCAACTCATTCCCCCGAGCAATCCTATTGTTTTCAACATATTTCTCCTCATCAAACCTTAATTCACTCTGTTCTTTTCAATATTTCATCCTCTATAAAATCCTTAGAGATATTCATCGCATTTATAATAGGAGCCAGCCGTTTATACTGGGCAGTACCCTCCTCATATTTACTTTGAGCCTTCATCGTTTTGCTTATAATAGAAAGTACCGGCGGCAATGCCTTTTCTAAGTCTATCAGAGTACACATCCCAATATCACTATTTCTTTCTATTAAATCCTTTGAAATATATAACGCTTTTATTCTATTCCTTAAGAGGGAATATTGGGACGTTCCCTCCGCAAATTTCAACTGCATTTTTTCGCACTTACTGATGGTAGAAGATATAAGCCGTACGGCATCCTCTCGTTCTTTTTCTGAATAACTTTCCATTGATTTTTCCTTTAAACGCTGCTTTTCCTATTTTAGTTTATATTCTTCGAATATCTTTTCTCTAACCGTACACTTACCTTATATATTTTCTTCAAGCCATATACGGACTATTTTTATATCCTCTTTTTGCATAAAAGGATGTTCACTACCTTGAGATATTGTCAGTTTACATCCTCGCTCTTGCACAAACTTTCGAATGACTTCTGCTGACTGCAAATCATCCTTTCCCCCATAAAGTATTGATGTGGGGAGATTCCAATTTTGAATTGGGTGTTCCTTCACATATTGATAATAATCCCAACGCAGTAAATCAATAGGAGTAGAGATTTCTTTTTCCATACGTAATTTCTCCTCCGTTATATCAAACCAGCAAAACATCTGCCTAACAAGATATTCCATATCTAATATAGGAGATTGAAAAAGACATTTCGTAAAATTTCTGTCCGCATAAGCATTCAAACTAAAATATGCTCCAAGGCTGCAAGCATATAACGAAACATCACTCCACTTTGAAAAAACATAATCACCAATTATAGTAAGGTCATGCATCCCATTCCAGATATCGCAACGATAATCGCTCTCCTTTCTTTCCCCATGTTCCGGCAAATCAAAACTAAGTGTTTGATATCCTTTTTTCTCTGCTATTTCAGCAAAACTCTCTGCATATTCTTTGCAAGATATTTTTCCATGAACATGTATATATATCTTATCGGATTGTTCACCCCAAATAATAGCAGGGATATTACTAATGTTAATATTTTGAGCTTTCATTTTCCCTCCAACCTATAAGATCTTTTGATAAAGTTCGAACTTATCCAATCCATATGCACTATATCCCAGATCTACCGTATCAATATATTGAAACCCACATTTTTTATAGAGATGAATCGCAGGTATATTTTTTTCATATACATCCAAACGAATGGCTTTTATCTTCGTATCTTTACTGTATTGAATAATAAAATCCATCAATGCTTTCCCTACTCCCCGCTTTAAATAAAGAGGATGTATTGCAAATGTATATACGACATAAATATCTTTATCTTCTAAATCTATTTTCCAATCGGCTTTAGAATATGCCAACTCAGGCTTATGTCTTAAAATTACACTCCCCATAATATGTTCATCATTTTTAATCACAAATAGATTACCTTCTTCAATACCTTTAAGAGCAGTTTCTTTAACAGGATATATACCCTTTCTCCACCCCGGAAAATTAACATGTATTTCCAGGTAATCATTTAAATCATCGTATAGATTTTCCAATTCATTGATATCATTCAGACTTCCTTTTTCAATCCTCATCGTTTGCCTTTCATGCTACACAACTTATGATTTATCATATGTCATTATATAAATAATCTGTCTTTCCAATCCGCGAAGAAATTTAGGATTATATTACAGATACTTATCTATATTGCTTTGCTCGATCACGCGCTTTCCTAATAACGTAATGGCTTGCTTCGGACAATGATTCACACAGCGATAACACAGGGTGCATCGATTTCCGGATACAGCAACTTTATTTTTTAATTCTATATTTTTCATAGGGCACAGAGCAACACATTTATTACAGCCAATACATTTTTCAGAATTTATATGTAGCTTATTCGAATATTGCTTCGTTTTATTTATAAAGTACAGTCTTTGTCCAAAAAGTCCTGCGATCTGCTGATACAAGTCTCTTATTGTTCTCTAAAGACCTCTTTAATACCTTTTCATCACCTATACTATCCGGCATCTTCAGATGCAAGCCACCAATAATTGTCGCATCATATCTTCTGAGTTCCCGCGCCAATATACCTGACCCATCTCCACTAAACAGCCCCATTGTTGCAATAACAAAAACTCGTTTACCATTCCATGTAGTTTTATGATTCACAATAAAATCTTTTAATATTTTAGGTATATTACTATATTGTACAGGATAACTGAAAACAATATCTTTATACTTATCAATTTCTTTCCGTTTAAAATGCTTATGTCAGGTTCACGTGCAATGCTCCCAATCAGTAGCAAAACAAGTGGCAAGGATTTTATTTCCTTTAATATTGTATTCACCCTTAGTGTTTGTCCTTATAGGCCAATCAAATTTATCTGTTTTCTGAATGGTGTTTTGACCGCAGCGTTTTGCATGCGGTCCATAAAAATAACAATATGTGCATCCATCACTAATTTGATAACATCCTGTCCACGGTTCCCAATTCATATTCTCGTTCCCTTCACTAAACATTTGAATTCTTATTTATATTCCTAACGGTAAATTAGCAACTCGGAAGTTGCCGCAAACTTTATACATTCAACTTTGCATATATGTATGTATCTTTCCAAATGGGGTTATTCTCATTATCCCTCCAAAAATACACATTTTTCTTTAAATGTGCTTCTTTCTCAAATCCTAGTGACTCTAACAAAGTCCATGAATCAGAATTTTGCGGGTCGCATTGAGCAAAAATTCTATGTATACTATTAGAAAATGCTAATGCAATTAACTTCGCACAACTTTCTCTCGCATAACCTTTGCCCCAATAATCTTTATTGAATACATATCCCATTTCAAGTGATTCAAAATCCCTCTTCCCTAAATATACATTTCCTATCATTTTATTATTGCTCTTTAATTCAACTGCAATCATTTCTTCCGTCGAAATTCTCCATTCAAGATTACTCTCTACTTCTTCCATACTCATGGGCTTATATGGTTCATATTTAACGACTTCAGAATTCGATAAATATTCATACAAATCGTGTAAATCATTTTTCTTATATCTTCTTAAAATCAATCTATCTGTTTCCGCAATCGTAATATTTGCTTCCATAAATATCTCCTCTATAAATCCCTATTTATATATACCATTTATATAAATCATCCATCACTTCAATCTACACAGAATCTCAGGGGCTATCGAAGTTTTCTCATAACATTCTTCAATTCTTCATTTGTGCCATATTCCATAATATAGTCATATACTGTATTATAATTTAAAACTGACTCAACAATATCCTTATCAAGCATCGGCAAAACTTCTGCTAAATCCTTTTTACATATCTTATTTATTTTCTTCAGTTGTTCCGTATCCTTTATTTTTCTGTCAGCATGTTCCTTCGGATAACCAATTCCAAATGGTTCATCAAAAAGCACCCTTAAGGTTTCTTTCAAATTTAATTCTGCACCCCATCCCCAATTAAATCCAAGCGGATATGAAATCGCATTCCCATTATTAATTCTGCCAAATAAATATGCATCTGTTATATTTTCTACATATCCGCAAATCACACCCGGCAAGCTATTACAAGCCAACATCATACCCTGTCCGGAAGAACATCCCGTAATAATGAAATCGATGGAATTACTCTCTAAAAGAAGAGAAATGCATAATGCGATTTGGATATATGACATATTTTCATTTGCATTGTCATATACTCCAAAATTTATTATTTGATCATAATCTTGAGAGATCGCTTGACAAAGGCAATCTTCTATGATTTTATTTTTGCTTTTTTGTGTGCTCGCTTGTATAACTCCTATTTTCATACGATTAATTCTCCTAACAAATGCTGTTTATCTACCATATATTTTTCTATATAAAATGGTACAATCGGTAACGAAAATATATAAACTCACAACTTCAGGTTGTTCCATACATTAGATATATGTGCTAAAAAGAACATACCGCCGAGGACTGCAAGAACATAATTTCCCCGCCACAACCCGATAAAAGCATAATATATCGGCGGTAAAGAGACTAAAGAGCAAAGTATTAAGGGCAAACTTTGAAAGCCATTATAGTAAAATATCCAAAATATTGATTATCCCACAGCCTAAACCATTTTACCATAACTCCACTGTCTCCTGCCGAATCTATCAACATTTTTAAAATGTAAAAATGACAAAATACTGATTGGAGTAAAATATACGCACCAAAATTCTAAAACAAGAACCCCTATCCAATCAGCACCGTTCATATCTGTTGAAAACAAACCAAGCATAGGTATAACTAAACAACTGATAAAAAATACACCGTGTATAATCAAAAGCCATTTTAACCATTTATCACGTCGATTTCTGGATTTAATAGTTAAACCGATAAAAAATGTAGACAAGGCCATAATTCCATATCCCAGTAAGTCATAACTGAAAAACAGGCCAAATTTCTTATAATCAATGATTTGTGCCGCCTGCCCATTTAAATCATCTAACCTGACGGCCGTTACTTGTGCGAAATAAACTAAAAGAATAATAACCGCATATATGCAAGAAAACGCAATCGCTGAATATCCTGCCACAATTCTATCCGAATCGCATTTATTACAAAATGCGCTTATCATCGGGACAAAACTAAATGCAATAAACATACATGCAATAAAACTTCCGAAATCAAAGCCTAAAATCATACATACAGCAAATCCAATGACGGAGATGCCATTTACAAAAGAACTTATCATACCGATGCTACGATTCACTCGAATATCCCCCTCTAATTAAAACTGACCTATATGGTAAAAAACTATTTACATCTATCTTATCAAAAGATCATTTATAAGAAAAGACATAATCTTCCTTTGGCAGGAGAATCATGTCTTTCGAAAGTAATATTTTACATATTAAGTTATCGCTCAAGTGCATGAAACAAGGAAGAAATTCCGGCAAAAACCAGACCGGCAACGGGCCAAACGATCCAGGTGAATCCCCAGTTGTTCGTATAAAAACTCCATCCCAAATAAATTGCTGTAGCAATCGGCCAGTAGACCCCTGCGATTTTTGATACTCTTTTTGCTTTCTCCTGCTCTTCCGGTTCATACTCACCTTCGCGCAGTAATTGGTCATAGCTTCCTTTTATCGTCCCTACGACAATAATCAGGTACACTCCCACAGAGACAAGTATCAACAATAGTGCCGTGAATAATAATAAGAAGATACCCGAAGCATCAAATATACCAGCAATAATCAGAGGAAGAGTGCTCAAAATGCAAAGGATGACTCCAATCGTTATATTTCTAATATAGGTCGCTCCAAATGCTGCCTGCTTTTCCTTTATAATACCTATCAATCCGTATTCCAGTTCAAAGTCATCATTTTCCAAATATTTGAAGTGTTCTATTTTAGTGCCGCTTATAATAAATATTGCGACAGCAGCGGAAATCATAAATAACAACATCGCAATGCCTATACCGTATGCCGCATTTTCAGTTAAAGCAATACCTGCTTGGGATAATCCGGGTAACAATATTAATAAAATCGGAGACAGAATGCACAACATAACCCCTCTTGCAACCCATCTTCCATAGATAGCCTTATTGTTTAAAAAATCATTCATCTCAGATAACGACACTCGAACAAGATCTTCTGTTTCGTCTGTATCGGAATACACCGTCATTTCAAGATCATCTTTTAATAAGTAATCCGTTGTTACCCCGAAAAGCTTAGCGAGCTCCAATATTCGGTTAATATCCGGTATTGCAGCGGCACTCTCCCATTTGGATACGGACTGTCTTGATACATTCATCTTTTCTGCTAACTCTTCTTGTGACCATCCATTATTCTTTCGTAACGATAGAATTTTATCTGCTAAAATCATCGATATTTCCTCCTGTTTTCTAATTGATATTTGAATGAGATCTCAAAAAAATAATAGCAGTACCTCCGGTTACATACTATCAATATCACTTGGAAATTCCGCAACCGGCAGTTGCAACTTCATAAAAAGCCTTTTTAAGGGAGAATAACCAGCACATTACTCCAAAAGTTGTAATAACTTTTTGGCAGTATTGGCATTTCTTATCGTCACACTATTATATGCAGACTTGCCCACGATCTTCGCCCATCTTGTTCTGGAAAATGTTTCAATGGGAGCAGACCAAAAAATTACTTGTCCATAACAACTAACTTGTTCATACTCAAGTTTCGCAGTTCCGACCTGCTCCATTATCTCTGCTGCTGTAGCGGGCGGTATCACAAAAATTGCATTGTGCTTTGACTCAGCATCTTTATCCCACCAACTTGGTGCATTGCACAGCGCCGCAGATAAATCATCGGCCGATATAATCGTAACGATTATCTTTAACTTAAATTTATTCTCTATCGCTGATTCGCATCTTTTCCTAATTTCTTCCTCATCACCATTACAACTGGAGAAAATAACATTTCCGCTATTGATATAGGTAACAACCTCTTCATACCCATTATCTTCAAATAATGTTTTTAGTTCAGGCATCGATATTTTATTTTTGCCACCGACATTTATGCCTCGTAATAGTGCAATATATTTTTGCATACGTCTATCCTCTTAAAACTTATCGTTATATAAATATTTTATTTCTCTTCACTCTCTTGATATTTCACATAAAATTGATAGCGCTCTTCATAAGAGACTTCCCGAATAATTTGGTTGATCGTCCATGTATTAAAGCTTATTCTTTCGTAATAATTCCTCTATCAATATAACTTTGAATACTGATTTCAACCGTTTCCCGTGTAGAGTATTGCGGCTGGTAATCAATCAACCTTTTAGCATTTTCGATGCTATAATGCCCACTTCTGGCAATATGATAATAGGTAGTTTCAGCTTCCTCTTTATTACCGATGTAATCACACCATTTTTCCCATGACAGAAAATCAATCTGTGGTTCTTGACCGAAGAATTCATATATTACATTGGCATATCCATATAAAGTGAGCGAATCCTCAGCAACCGCATGGAAACTCTCTCCTAATGCCTGATTCCTATGAGTGATAGCTTTAAAGAACATTTGAGCGACATCTGCAGCATGAACATGATGTAGGGTTTCCACTCCGAAGTTAGGCAGATAAATTTTCTCACCTTTTGCAATCTTCTCGAACACATGCGTATTCACATTGCCATATGGATTAATAATAATCCATCCCGGTCCTGAAATCTGGCCCGGCATAATAATTGTCGCAGGAAAGCCATTGGTGCGATATTGTTCCTTTAAGTACAATTCACTTTGATATTTATTAAGACCGTAATCATCCAATGGCGCTTTCAAACAATTCGGGGCGGCAGATAATACCTCCGCTCTGCCATGAGTCCATATGGTCGAGCAAAACAAATAATGAGACAGCCTTGTACCCTTTAGAACTTCCACCATTTCTTTTGTATCTTCGATGTGGAAATTAATCAAATCAACGACAATATCTGCATCCATTCCTGCAACCTTTTGGGCAAAGTCTTTCTCCTTTCCCCTATCTAAAATTACTTGCTCAACCTTGTCCCAAGCTCTATCCTGAACATAAGGACGGCTTTGACCTCTCGTAATATTCGTAACCTCATATCCTGCCTTAATTAACCTTGGAACCAAATAGGAACCTATATGTCCGCAACCGCCGATAACTACAACTTTCATGTAAATATCCTCCTTCAAATTAGAATTAGTGTAATTGTAAAGTATAATCATTTACTAAAAATAGAAACAATGTCCCTATGTAACATTTTAGAAGTTAAATTAATGAGCAACTCCTCAATTGCTGAAATACTGGCTATAGAACAAATAATAATTGCTGCTGCCTCTTTTCCAAGAATAAAAAAGAGAAAAGGAAAGAAAAACAGGATCATTCCTGTCATTTTATTAGTATAAGTATGTAAAAAAGCAAGCTGTCTGTATCTTACAAAACCAAGAATTATTGAAAACAATCGTACTATAGCGATAGCCGCCACCCAGCAAATAATCTGAAACGGAAGATTTATAACCGGTATACAAATTAATAATACCACACCAATAAATAGCAAATCAGCAAGACTATCCAGTATTTGCCCGAATTTACTGCAAATATTCATTTTCCTTGCGATGTATCCATCTAAAACGTCACTAATCCCGCATATGATATAAAAGAAAAAGAACAGAGATGAAAATGGTTTTATAAACAACATACTGATCGACGCAAATATCCTAATAACGGTAATACCATTGGGAACGTTTTTAATAATTCTCACCTCCATTTATTATTGCTCGTATTCATTATCTAACAACTTCCAGATTCAATTATATCATATCACTTTATATATAATAAGATATTGTGGAAGATAGCGTAAATTTACTGTAGGATTTAATTGGGTAGAGAATCCCCTTGATGTGTTTTAGATTTAACCTCTTTTCACAATATACCTACTTTCTATTCTTTTTACAATCCCCAAATGTGGTTTTTAAAATAAGCTATCTTTTTCACTTCTGGAAAGGGAATGCTATGAGTTATCCTTTCTACATAGCGTTGTTCCTCTGTCAGTCGCTTGCTTTCCAATCGAAACATCTCGCTGCTTAAATAGATTCTTTCTTCTGTACCCACTGCTATGGGCAACTCCTGCTTTTGCATTCTCACCAACTCCAACATATTTCCTTTGTTTGCTTTATAAATCCTTAGCTTTGCCATTTGGTGAACTCCATGCTTACTCCACCCTAATGGTCTGGAACTCATCCTGTCTGCGTAGATATGGCTCACATGTCCTTCTGCACTGCATCCCACTTGTGTTTCTTTATTTCTCAAACCCTGCATGATCCCATCCCAATGCCCTAGGATATAAGCCATACTACTTTCTACCTTTTTCCTTTGTGCTTCGTTTTCTGTTATATTCAGGATTTTTTCAAAGGTCTCGGATGCCATCCATTTCGCTCTCTTGTGTATGGCACCATACAGTTCACTTCTTGCATCCTCTGACGAATCCATTAAATGCGAAGTTGCTGCTGTGATATATTTCTGCATATGGAATTTATCCAGTACGAAGGTTGATCCGGCTATAAATTTACGTCCGCTTTTTATCCAGGCTGCACCATCTCCATTAATATAAATCTGTTTTATGGCATCCATGTCATAGGTGGCGCTGATATACTCATAAATCTCTCGCCAGAACTGTTCTACTCCTTTGCTTCCCTCATATATGCCCCCAAAGTACTTCGGATTGATCAGCTTAAACCTTTCGCTTTTAGGCGCTTCTGATTCCGCACCTTCATATACATAGGCTATTTTAGGCATACTGGTGTTGCTTCGAGGTTTCGTGATATCTCCCTTTTTCTCGAGATACTGCAATGACACATGATCTTCATCTGCATCAATATAAAGATAGGAAACCTGTTTTTTATTCTCTATTTTTTCTGGTTTTGTATGAAATTTCAGATCATGTATCTTATTTTTTACTGTCTGTTTGCTGACTTTTTCGGAAAGACTGGCTCTGATTCCTCCTTTGCGATAGCTACTGTCGACCGCTTCCTCAAGCATCTGCGCCTGTGCATCTTCTGTCATCCTTACATGGCTTTCTAATCCCATGATCCGATCTAGCAGATATTCACAGGCTCCAGTCTTCTTGTTCTTAAACAGTGTCTTGCAATATCTCACAGTTCCAAGGCTGGTAATCAGGGATGTTTCATCTCGTCTGCTTATGACCCAGTTTCTCCTTCTGTATCCGCTGTTTCTCAGTTCTTCATCCATACTTTCAAAAGTCTCCGCAATCATGTCCAGTCCTAACTGTACTACACTATCTGTAATTCCATAGATAAACTCTGCTTGTTGTTGAGGATCTTTCAAAAACTTTTCCAGAACTCCTGTTAAATTTTTTGCCCCATTTTCTTCAAACTGTTGTATACTTTTAATCATAGAGAGCACCTTCCTTTGTGTCCGATTTTTTCTTAGTCGTTAAAATCATAACACAAAGAGGCGTTCTCTTTTTATTCAATTAATATCCTACAAAAACTTTACCCTAGCATTGTGGAATAAATTGGCATAATTGTTCTATCTCCATTGGGGAAATCTGATAGAGAATGAAAACGAACTTATTAATAGAAGATTTTATGATTGGAGGACTCTATGAACAATGAACCTGTATTTTTAACGGACAGAACCCATAATGTCATTTTAGAAGTTATCTTAGGAGCACCCAATGCTGCCCTTCCAGATAGTTTAAAGCCATTCGAAATTGTAGAACCCAATACTTCTGATGGGGCTTCTGAAAAGCACGCTCCGGTTATTGAAACGAATGGAAACCATGTAACCGTAAAAATAGGAAGCATATTCCATCCTATGTCTGAAGAACACAGCATAGCTTGGGTCTGTCTTCAAACAATAGCAGGATGTATCATGAGAGTCAGCCTAACTCCTGACTGCGAACCGATAGCCAGTTTTACCTTGGAAGAGGGCGATTCCCCCAAAGCTGCTTTCGCTTACTGCAACCTTCATGGATTTTGGAAAACAGAAGCATAAAACAGGGAATGAAAGGCGTAGTATTTCCAAGCGGAAAACTATGCCTTTAATCATGCTTAAACATTTTATAATTTACCAACATAATCCCATTCCGAATTGCTTTATTTTCTTTAATCTTGCCATCTATCGGTTTATATCCTCGAATTATCATACCTGCCTCATTTGTAGATTGCCTTGTTTTTATTAGATTATCTTATCTTTATACTGAAACAATCTTTGTGCTTATTATATCACATTTTTTCAAGTATAGCTGAAGCAAACTTCCTTTTGGTTTAGCTAGAACTACACCGTAAGGCCGGATTGACAGGGGAAAGGTTTCTCGCTATAGTAGTGATTGAATCTTTGCTCAGGAGGCATTATGAAAAACTGGAAAACTAAATTCGTTCTTCTTGGAGTAGGGCAGGCTGTTTCTATGCTCACCAGTTCCATTCTTCAAATATCTATCGTTTGGTATCTCACACAGAAAACATTATCACCAACTATCGTCACTCTATCCACCTTGGCCGGTTATTTACCCCGGGCGGTGCTGGGGCTTTTTACCGGAGTATTTATCGACCGCTTCGACAGAAAGAAAATTTTGGTTTTTGCCGATCTGATTATTGCCCTGGCTGCCCTGGTTCTTGCAGCGGTCGCCTTATCCGGAGATATTCCCATCTGGCTCATTTTCGCTATGCTCTGTCTGCGTTCAGTGGGGGCTGCTTTCCATACGCCCGCCTTCAACGCTGTAGTACCGACATTGGTGCCCAAGGAGGCGTTAACTCGCTGTGCCGGAATTACTCAAGGATTCGAGTCGGTCTCTTTAATCCTGAGTCCTGCCCTCGCTGCACTCCTCTTCAAATTATGGGATCTGAGCGCCATCATCCTTCTGGATGTGGTTGGGGCTGCAGTAGCTATTATCATTGTTATCCTTCTTCCTATAGCCCGGTATGCTACTGCCCAAGAGGAACGAGTTTCCCTCCACATCTGGAAAGACACTAAGGAAGGATTTGCCGTCCTCCGGCGCGTGCCCGGTCTTATGGCCGTTATGATTATCAGCACCGTATATGCCTTTATTTATTTTCCTATCGGATCCATGTATCCTCTTATTACTATGGCTTATTTCGGCGGCGGCGTAGCCGAGTCGGGTATGGTGGAGATCGCATTTTCCTCTGGCACACTACTAGGCTCCTTTTTATTAGGTCTAATGGGAAATAAAATTCGTAAGTTAGGAGGCATCACAGCTTCCATCGGAATATATGGTCTGGGGTTGATGGCGGCGGGTCTATTGCCTCCCGACGGTCTGCGCCCTTTTATTCTCTTATCGATTCTCATGGGACTGACCCTTCCGTTTTTCTATGGACTGAGGACGGCTATCCTCCAGAGCAATGTGCCCGGAGATTACTTGGGACGTGTGCTCTCCCTTGCATATAGCGTAAGCCTTTTCGCATCTCCCTTAGGCCTGCTCTTCGGAGGAACTGTTTCCGAACTTATGGGAGTCAATATTTGCTTCTTCATCGGCGGTGTACTTTCTGTTTGTTTAGCAGCAACCATGCTTCTCACTCCATCCGTTCGAAAGAGCCACTTATAAAAATAACGCTAACTATTCGGTACCCTCATAGTTACAATAACGATACAACAAGGAGATTTTACATTGAAGACAATCGACATGACCACTGGCAACGCATCCAAGAAAATTTTACTTTTTTCTCTTCCCATTTTCCTAGGTAATGTATTCCAGCAGATTTACGGTTTGTCCGATGCCTTTGTCGTTGGGCGTTTTTTGGGTACTGCCCCCATGGCCTCTATTGGAGCATCTTCAGCTCTCATCATCTTTATCAACTCGATTTTAATTGGTTTGTGTATGGGAAGCGGAGTACTTTTTTCCGCTCTCTACGGCTCACGCTGCTATGAGAAGCTTTCCTCCGCCATTTCCACATCCGCAATCTTTATTCTCATTATGACCTGTGCAATCTCTCTTTTGTCCGCCCTCTGTTTACATCCTCTCCTACTCCTTTTTCAGGTGCCCGAAGAGGCAATGCCTTTAGCCAAAGAGTACCTGCTTATCATTTTAGCCGGATTACCCTTTATGGCTCTCTATAATATCGGAGCTGCCATTATGCGATCTATCGGTGATTCCAAAACTCCGCTGTTCTTTCTTATTCTGGCCTCAGTCATCAATGTGGCTTTCGACTTTATTTTAGTACTTTGGATCCCTATGGGAGTACGAGGTCCTGCTCTTTCCACTTTTGCCGCTCAGCTCTTATCCGGCGTTCCTCTATGTATCTATGCCATAAAGAAACTGGACTTTTTGAAACTGCATCTTCACTTTGAAAAAGCTATGTTCCGCAGTGTGGCTCAGTATTCAATCATGACTTCTCTCCAGCAGTCCATTATGAACTTCGGTATACTTTTAGTTCAAGGTCTGGTCAATTCCTTCGGCGTGGTGGCTATGGCTGCCTTTAGTGCCGGTGTGCGTATCGATGCCTTTGGTTATATGCCTGCCCAAGACTTCGGCAATGCTTTTGCTACCTATGTGGCTCAGAATAAAGGTGCCCGGAAAGAAGAAAGAATCCGGAAGGGATTCCGCTCCGCAATCCTATGTACCACTATCTTTTGCTTTGTCATTACGGCCGCAGTATGGGCTTTTGCTCCGCAGCTCATCGCCATCTTCTTGCCCGACGATACCGCTGCTATTATAGTAGGTGCACAGTACTTACGTATCGAAGGAGCCTTTTACATTCTGATCGGCTACCTTTTTCTATACTATGCTCTATACCGTGGACTGGGGCATTTCCGTACCTCCATCGTACTCACAATCATCTCCCTTGGCATTCGGGTGTGTCTTTCCTACCTTCTGGTGTGGCTGGATTTCGGTCTCAATAGCATCTGGTGGAGCATTCCTATTGGCTGGGCTGTCGCAGATTTAGCCGGCTATGGGCGGTATCGGTACTTGAAACAGAACAAGAAGATTTTGCAAGAAGATAGATAACAAACAGAAATCCTGAGATGAAATGATCCATCTCAGGATTTCTCTTATTAATTATATTTTTCTTCAAGCTGTTCCAAAATTTGAAGATACTTTTTCTGTGTACCTTTCGCATCTTCTTCCTGCTCAAATACTTCGCACTCCTCATTAATCGTATCCAATGTTTCCTGAGAAAGCTCCCTTTGCGCAAAGGTGTAAACTGCACTATCTTCTTTATCGATATGTCTTATTAAAAGATGTGTATAAGAGATAGCATTCGCAATCACGTCAAGCTTCGCTTCCTGATCCCCTGCTTTTACCTTTTCAAGGTCTTCTCTTAAGTTCATCATGTGTAGTCTTCCGAGATCATGCTCAATAAGCATACCGTATTTAACTAATTTCTCTGCTGGTCCACCAATCTCATCCACCATCCGGTTAAATAAGAATTTCTCTTCTTTTCCATGATGGTGATTATCTGCATAATTCTTTACAAAATCCATCATCTGCTCAAAGTCTTCATAATTGATTTCCTGACCATTTAAAATGCCCAAGCACGCTTTTCTTATTACTTTAAGCATTCTCTTTATGTTTACATGTTCTTCAACCATTAAAACGATTCCATCCATATCTTTATACCTTTCTTATCGTATTCATTCCATCTACTCTTACATAACCGTAAGCAGTTTCCATTCCATCCAGAAATCCTTGTATCCAGTTATCTCTGAAATTGTAAAAATTGCTCACATCGCCATCTGCCTGATCCCAGTGTTCCTTATGAAGGCATCTCACTGTCTTCCAGGAAAAAGCATCCTCTGTATTTTCGACAATCTCATTCACATGATCACAGGGCATTCCTTCTATCATATGGTCAAATATCAATGTATACAAATCTTCTGCTTTGTGTTCTCCAGTACCTATCTCCTTTGCAGCTTCCGCTCCGTTTTTCCGGAAAACAGCAGAAATCTCTTCCACTGTAACCGCATCGTTATTTAAAAGCTCCGTTACAACAAAAGCAAGTCTCTTCTCCACACTAAATATTCTTTCCTGTAACCAGCCATGGATATTCGAATGGTTGATATGATCTTCCAAGGGACCGGTAACCGGATTCCCATATTTCTCATAACTTTCAGCCAAAAGGCTTTCACAAGAATGCCCTTTAGCCGTTGCCGCTTCCGCTATAGAGTCAATTAGATTTTCGTGCAGCACAATCTTATTATATAGCCAAAAATGAATCTTTCCTAAAAATGCACTCATGTAGTTCTCCTTATTATACTGCTTTATTCAGCGCTTCAAGCAAAGAATCGATATTCATACCGTGAACACGACATGCATCCTCAATGGATTCTGCCTGAGAGGACGGGCAGCCTACACAACCCATACCATGTGCCATTAAAACATTTACTGCTCCAGAGTGATTCCTTACTAAATCACCAATAATCATATCTTTTGTTATTTCCATTTTTATTCACTCCTTATTTTCTAAACTTATTATGCTCTTTTGTTGTTTTTATATTTAGACAGTAACATGAAATAAACAATCTGTCTGTTGCACATGCAACGTATTTTTTAAAATCAAAGAGAATTAGATTTCTTTTTGGATGGAATAATAGATACAACGCTGTAATTTATCTTGATAAACGATATCCTCTTCCCGATCGATTCGTTTCATTCCACACTTTTCCATCACTCTGATACTCGGCTTATTTATTACAAAGACGCCTGTAATAATCTCATGAAATCCCTTTGAGAATATATCTTCAATAACTGCTTTTAGCACTTCTGTTGCATATCCATTGTTATGATAATTTGGATGAATGACATAGCCTAATTCAATTACAAATGGTTCTTTATGTACGTCATTCACCCACCCAATCAGTTGATCATCCTTATAAATTCCGAATTCATAATGTTCTTCTGAATAAGAAAACTTTTGGATTTTCTTAAACATAGAAATAGCTTCCTCTCTGGTGTTATAATCGGGAATTATGTATGTTGCCTTAACCGCCTCATTCGTTAACAGTAGTATCATATCTTCTTGATCTTTATCTGAATAAGGTTTTATTACCAATCTTTTTTGTCGTTATCATAGGCTCCCCTATATGTTACATTTTAATTGTTAGATGAATTCTAACTTATTGAAACTTACCTGCGAAAATACCTATAGCTTTTTAATCATCCAATATGCATCTGCATAGGTACCATCCTCATATTTCATGTTATTAGGAAATGTCCCATGAATCTCAAACTGCATAGACTTATACAGATTAATAGCTCTCACATTATCCGAGACCACCTCAAGTTCAATTTGCTCAAAACCTTTTTCCCGAGCTATAGCAATTAACTTTTCCACCATGACCCGTGCGATTCCCATACCTGTATATTCCTGATAAAGTGCAATTCCCATACTCACACGATGTTTATATCTACTCGACCCATATCCCATTAAGGAACAGTTCCCAACATGCCTGCCATCGAGAAAACCTAATAGCAGAATACCATTGCCCGAATCGTTAGTATTATTTATAAATTCTTTTTCCTCTTCAAGTGTCATGGTTATCTCATGGGGCTCCTTCACAAGATATCTCGTCTCTCCACACGTCACCTTAAGATAATCCAATAGTAGCTGTGCATCTTCTTCCGTAGCATTTCGAAAGAGAACTTCTCTTCCTTTTATAATTACTTTTTCATCGTCTATACGCATCGCTAATATCCTTCCATTCATATAAATTCAAATTTATTAGATCTGAAAATTTCAGTTTATGTGACCTATGATTGCATCCTCATCACCCTCGTCTCTACCACAACTTTCCAAATAGGCAATACTCTTACCAAGACTTTCAGCATATTCAATTTCGGATTCTGTGCTTTCTCCGATATATCCATCTCTGTTAATTACAAAAACAGTATCTGCCATATCAATTTTTCTTTTATGCATATCATCAAGTATAAGTTTTTGTTCATACGTTATAACATCCCCGGAATGTCCAAATAATCCTACTGATATAACAATACACCCTTTTAAGGTCAATTCCTTCTGTACATTTATAAAATCATCCTTGAAACGTGTACTACCACACAATGTAACTACTTCATATTTTCCTATCATATTTTTATCTACCTTCGATTAACTTTAAGTTTAACTTTCCAAATAATCAATTATTTATTTAATTCAAGCTCTCTGCAAATCCAGTCTTCATTTAAAACGTGATAAATTTTTACTTGTTCTAATTGTATATCTTGAAATCCAACAGATTTATAACAATAATATGCTGGCTCATTATTTTCAAATACACCAAGGGTTATCTTTTTAGCTTTCAAAATATCAAATGCAGTCATTTGAAAGAAATTATCTGTATATGCCAATGAGTTATACCGTGCATTCATATCCTCTTCTGTAATCGGATATTTTTCAAATCTATCCGCACACCATTTACGAAATGTAACCTCATCTTTTATCCATGAAACAATAACTTGTGCATCACAAGCCTTATATGGTCTTAGTCTCAACATTTTACATACCTCGTCAAATTGGTATTTATATGCGTAAATAATAAATAACTATCAAAAATAAATTACTTGCAAACAGTATATATTACAAACTTTATACCACAAGTTATTCTATCAATATGGTCCATAATTGCCTTCGCTTCAATGTTCATATAATCTTTAAACGGAATAATTCGAATAAATTTATCCCTCAAATAATAACTCGGCAATTTTGCCCATATCTTCTTTTCAATCTCACAAGGAACACTTTGAATAATAAGTTTTCTTAATCTAGTAAACAGATTATGTATATCATCACAATACCTCACTACATAATTTTAAAAATCGTTCTTAGTTAATTCTCTTAGTATTAGCTGTCCCGTTTCTATAATATATTCTTCCATTGTTTCGTCCTTTTATAAATTCTTAATTAGTAAGCTACTCCCAATCTTTACAAACATCAATCCATTCTTTTGCATGAGAGTGTTTTTCTAATTCCTCAACAGTAAGCTCAATTGCACTATTTCCACTTCCAGCTGCCGGAAATACAGTTTCAAATCTTTTCAGTGAAATATCAAGATATACATCTACTCCCTCATTAATTGCAAATGGACACACACCACCTACATCATGTCCAATAAGTAATTCCACTTGTTCGAACGAAATCATCTTCGCTTTTGTGTGAAATTTCTCTTTATATTTGGGATTGGAAATTTTGGCATCACCCGCTGTTGCAACTAATATAGGTCTGCCATCAATAAGAAAAGACATTGTCTTTGTAATTTGTTTAGGTTCGCATCCGACAGCCAGTGCCGCCAATTCAACTGTTTCACTGGAAACAGCGAATTCCAATATTCTATCTTCTATACCATATTGTTTAAAATAACTTTTTACTCTTTCAATAGACATTTTGTTTATTCCTCACAAATTATAGTTTGTTCAATTAAAAACAAATAACTTCCGTATTCATTTATCTGCTTACTGAATCCCTTTAATTCACTTACAAAGTAGACGACTTTTTACTTCATCGAACCCAGCGTTCCCCAGTTTTCAAACTCGCTGTAGGTAAGATAGATACCGTCCTGTGGCAGGCCGGTCGTTTGCTGCACGGCCTCGAACGCTGCTTCGGTGAACGCCTTTTTGTTTGCGAATTCGGTCGCACCGTAGCACTTGACGTCCACATAGGCAAGCTCGCGTTTTTCGCCTGCGAAATACATGGTGTGACCGTCGGAAATGTCGATCATTAACTTACTTTCGCCCTTTCCGGGTATGACCGTTATTTTCTCGCCCAGCGCGGTCCTGAGCGCCTCCTTCTGCGTATCGGACAGTGTTTTCGAGGTATTGATTGCAATATATGGCATGGTTTGCCCTCCATTTTCATAAAATTAGTTTTATTATAACATTTACCGCACCGGCTGTGCTGCCTGCAGAAGCTTTTCCTTTTTCTCCTCTTCCATGGCCTTGTCTTCAAATTTCCGGCAACTTCTCCTCGCAAGTAGCATTTCTAACATAAAATTCTCTTCACTTTCTAATATGTTGTTACCAACAGGACTAAAATATAACTTGTATGCATCATAAATCGAAATCAAAAAAGATGCAAACTGCCCCAAAGTGCAGTCAGTTATTCTATCAATGTTTTACTAAAAATTGAGTTTAGAGCATTCTCCGGTATATCCTGATTAGGATAAATCTGTAGCATGCCCTTGGGTGTTATCTTAAATTGCTTTAATTGCTCATTATGTTCCATAATTGCCTTCGCTTCAATGTTGATATGATCTTTAAACGGGATAATTCGAATAAATTTATCCCCTAAATAGTAACTCGGCAATTTTGCCCACATTTTCTCTTCAATCTCACAAGGGACACTTTGTATAATAAGTTTTCTTAATTTAGTAAACAGATTCTGTATATCATCACAATACTTCACTATATAATTCTGAATTTCGTCATTCATTACTACTCCCTCTGCAAATTCCGATTTATATTGCCCTTAACGGCCTTCATTTTTATCCATTCCTTTTCGGTTCTTATTTACAGTTCATCATAGGCTGCTAATTTTTGAATCATCCCAATATATGTTTCATCTTCTCTTCCTGTTTCCGGATTTATTGGAGAATGGATATTATACAAATATCCTGTTTCTCCGTACCTCCCTTTTTCTTCTGAGTTATAGTGTTCTTCGTCCATACAGACATTTACAATCTTTACACACATAACTACATGCTGTGCATTGGGAACAATTTCTTTTTCCCAAAGATATTCACATTCCAAATTCAAAAAACATTCTTTAATTCTTGGAGCGTTTACTGTACTTGCTTTTTCGGCCGTTAATCCCGATGAGGTTATTTCATCCTCATCGTACCCGTTATTCTCAATAGTTTTATAGCATTTGCCGTATATATCCCTTGACGGAAAGTTTATGACCAGTTGCTTATTTTTCGCTATGGAGGAATACATATGACCATCTTTATTCACACTTCCAAATATGCAGTAAAATCCTTCTTCGCTTACAAATGTGGACCATGATTGCATGGTAGCATTAGGCTTTCCGTTATCTTTATAACTCGTTACCACAATGAGCGGAGACGGTATTGCAGCGACATGTTCAATCCATGAAAATCCATATAACTCTGATTCATCAATTACTCTGGGACACTGACTAAATTCTTTTTTCATTTTAACCCTCCAAATATTCTCCTAATTTCAGATTTGCCGTACTTGCGTTCCCGCAATTAAATCCGCCAAATAGCGTTTGTCTCTGCCAAGTTATGTTATTTTAGCATCACCACTCCCTATCATATATAATTCATTCCCTATCTCAAATGGAATTTCATACTCAATCTGATAAGAGTCTATTGCTTGTATCGCCAAATCAATTAGATACGATATTTCTTTTGGTGATACATGAAATGTTATTTGCCTTACCTCTTTCCATCCTTTATTTTATTTGTAAATTCAAACCCGTATTACTATCATTTAATACCCTCATACACTCATTAGTATATTCTTTAAGATAATCTATATTTGCAAGTATCCCTGTCTTTAACTTTTGACAAGTACCATTTGCTAATTCAAATAACTCTATTGTAATCTTTCCTTGATTTAGGGAAGCATCTAATTCCTCCCTATCATCTTCGATAACTGTTCCGTCAGGATATACTATCAAATCTAAATACAAATCATCAAAATAAGGAATGCCGTCCTTATCTACTCCCTTTGTTGCAATCATATCAATATACCAGACCAGAACTTCCTTTTTCTCATTCATCATTGCTGTAATGCAGTAATTCTCCTTACTTGGCAATATACTCAGCCATTTACACCCACCTTGGCAAACAATAATATCTTTCCCATTAAATTTCCAAATCTGAGGTTCTGAAACCTCTTCAATATCAATTAAGCTGATATATCCTTCTATAATATTATTGTTAAATAACTCTATTTTTTGCTCCTTTGATAAAATACATTTCCATTCATCGTATGATAATCTGCTTCTTTTCATATGAGACACCTCTATAAATTGGGATTTTCCATCTATTATATTTTTTAAAAACAATATAACTATATATTTTTATAAGTGTGGGGCAAAAATTACCCCACACTATGTTTCATTGAACTGGTTCAGCAAAACTATACTTCTTCAAACCCCCTCTAAAGGCTAAGCAAATCAATGTACCCGCAATTCCAAGTACCAACATCACGATGGCCGCTCCGCTACCTTTTTCGTTTCCCCAGACATGTACAAGTATACTATCTGCTGATGCCCGTTCCACTATCGGTTCAAATACTTTATCGACCAAAAAACCACCTAAAAATCGCCCTATAGGGATTGTAAAGAACTGAAGTGTATTCCGGTAAGAATATACTCGTCCTTGCATATGCACCGGTATTGTACTTCTTAAAATAACATCTAAATTTGCACTCATGACCGGAACAACTATCCACCCCACAATCTGAGATAAACACCACATAATCGGCTCTCTACTGAACGCAAGCATAAAATTTTCTGTGCTTAATGAAAATAACATAGTAAGATAAATTACCCGAATGCGATTCTTAGGTTTTGGCATCATCGTAACAAGCAAACTACCTGCAAGAGTTGCCACTCCCGCACAAGATGTTACAATACCCAGCACCGTTTCTCCACCGTTATTTCTCGGAAGAATATATGCCGGCAGCGCGGAATCAAACGCAGATGCCACAAAATTAACCCCGGCAAGAAAAAGAATCAGTGTTAGAATCATCGGATTATTCTTCAGATAATAAAGTCCAGCTTCTGCCTCCTTGAAAAGAGGTTTCCTATCTGATATTTTTTCATGTACAGTCTCCGGAATCCGTACAAAGAAAAACAATGCCAAAAACGCCACTGCAAAAGTTGCTAAATCTACATAAATCACCGCATCCATTCCGGCAAATGCAAACAAAGATGTAGCCAGTACCGGATTCAGGATCGTTACGAGTGAGTTGGAAAAAGAGCGTAGTCCGCTCGTTCTTTGATACTGATTCTTTGGTGTAATCAACGTCATAGTAACATCGCTTGCCGGTTGCTGGATTGTATTCATCAATCCACTAACTACATTTAACAAATATATATGCCACGGCATCAAAAGGTCATTTTTTAATAACATTAAAACTACAATCGTGCAACAAGCTGCAAGCGTATCGCAAACAAGCATCACTTTCTTTTTGTTCCATCTATCGCTGAGTGCACCGGCAAATATGCTCATGCAAACATATGGCGCATAAGAACATATGGATAAAAGTGCTGTTTTGAGCGCAGAACCTGTCTGCTCATAGAGCCATAATGTTAAAGCAAAACTTGTCATAGAGCTTCCAAGCTGAGACAGGGATTGTGTACTCCAAAGAATTATAAAAGCCTTTACGCCTCTTATTGAATTTTTCATAATTTACTTTGCTCCTTTAATTTTCGATTTTCCGCTAAATCAAGAGCAAAGTCTGAGGACTATATCATATATTTACAGACGAACTTCTTTATTTGTCTGCTTATATTTTTCCTCCATGCATCATCCTCAAACTCTGCATGGAGCATTTGCAATGCACATTACCATATGTATACCTCCACAAATTCTTATTTTTCAATTCAATATTATATTCATTTCTCCTTCTTTTTTCTCGGTTTGGGAATCGGTATGATCTCTTCTAAAATGCCGATAACATTGTTACAAAGTTCTGCATTTTCGATATCCAATATGTAATGCTCCTTGGCTCCCTTATAAGGATATCCAAACTCCGCATCCTGCATTTGTTCCTTTATTTCGTCCAGCTTTTTTACAAATACGGTATTATCACAAACTAAAAGAATTGGTTTATTATTTACATATATCATGTATTCACCGAACATTTTCTTAAAACGAATTGCCCCCATATCTTTGACTTGATCACAAATAAATTCTATATACTCAATAGAAGTAGCCATTATCCGACACACCATTGCCTGCATTGCTCAATACGTTTACCCTGATCTCCTTGATTTTCATCATAAGCAAACTGATGAAGTAATATACAGGGGAAGTTTTCACACATACCGCAATGCTCCTTTCCTTTATTTTCACAGCATACCTTCACAGGGCAGCTTTCACCCCAAAAAGGTTTTTTAATAGCGACACACCCTTTACAGCTCATCTGCTCTCTATACTCACATTCACTGCATAAGATGCCACATCTTGATTCAATCATCTTTTGTGCCTCCTTTTTATTTTAGGATAACACAACAAACATGACACCATTATGTCATGATTCGAAATACTTTTTTACAGTATTTCCAAGCTTATCCCTCATAATAGGGCGTAGTTCCTTTGGTTCAATCAACTCCGCTTTCTCTCCGAAGCTGAGAATCCAAGACAATAAATAATCCCGGTTAGTAAATGGAAACGAAAAACGAAGCTTCCCGTCAGATGTCGATGTAAAGCTGCTTAGTCCGTATTCTTCAATCAAACGATACTTTTCGCTCCCGTCAAAAAGTACGACTGCCTGTATTTCATCTGTAAAATATTTGTCAAAATCTAGTTTTTCTTCGGGAATATCCTGCAATTCAAAGCTCTGCCCGGTTGCTTTCAAGTCACAGATTCGATTTAACTTATATAGCTTAAACTGCTTTGCGCCATTATCAAAACCCAGTACATACCAGCTAGACCATTGGAAAATAAGCAAGTAAGGCTCTATTATAACAAAATGTTCACCTCTTTGGTTATGATAGAGGAAGGAAACTCGTATCCTACTTTCGATACTCGCTTGTAATAGTTCAATTTTAGGAGCAAGCGCACTTTTATAATGAGAAGATAAATCTATCAAAATATTGTTTTTCAAAATATGAGAACCTTTATTTGACGTAAACTTTTCTATCACATTTTTATATTTTTTACTTTGTGCAACACTATCCAACGAAGATAAGCCTGTAAAAATTGCCCGAAGCTCTTTCTCTGAAAACAAAGTTTTATCAATTTTATATCCTTCCATAATAGCAATTCCCCCATTCGTACCCTGGGTCGTAACGATGGGAATACCAGCCTTACAGATATCCTCAATGTCTCTATTAATAGTTCTTCTCGACACCTCGAACCTTTCCGCAAGCTCCGGAGCAGTTATTTTTTCGTTTTGCAGCAATATTGTAATAATACCAATCAATCGGTCAATTTTCATGATGTACCCCTCAATCAGAAGTCCTCCTCATATCACTACATCAATTTAGCCGTAGCTTTCTTCCCTTATTTCCTTAACATTCATTTTATCATTCATTATGTCATATTCATATTCCCCGGAAATTATCGTATCAGAATTCGTTGTCCATTGAAACTGAATACAAATTATAGATGAACTCAGCCAGTTGGCAGCCTTGAATACAAGAAGCGGGGCATCATCATTTGGTTTTGAAATATCGGGAACAACTTTTAAAATATCCTCTACACCAGGAATATGTATTACCGAATAATCTTTTATATCGACAATATCCGTTTCTGTCCATTGCCTGCCGGAATATACTGTTGCAACGAAGCGGCTATCCTCAGACCACAAGAACTCATTTGTCAAAAAGCTGCTCCCACTCCATAGCACATCGCCAGTCGAAGTATTGATAATTCTTATTTCCTTAAGACTGTGCAGACCGCTCGGTCCATCCTGATCCATTCCTATGCTTTCGATTCGGAGATTTCCATCCGGTGAAGTTTTACATGCAAAGGTAGGGATGGTATAAAACCTTTCATATGTATCGGTCTCTTTATTAAGAAAATACATCTTATCTGCATTTGGGCTAAGAACGAATATATCTATAGGATACGTTTTTCCGGATTTCAATTTTCCATTGACAACAACTTTATAACAATCCTCACCTTCAATTTCTATTGGAAAAGATATATCAAAATTACGGTTATCCACTTCCTCAAAAAGAGATTTGATTTCACTAAAAACAGGCGTCTTCTCACTAATAAGAGGGTGCATTTCACTTGTTACATCCATTTCTTCTTGTGAGACATTTATGGTACATGCCGATAAAGTAATAACCAACGGAAAAAGTAGATAAAAATATTTCTTTATTTCAATATCCATTTTCATTCCCCTCCTTTCATCCATAATATCACTCTTTATCTTATAAGAAAAGACATAGCATTCCCTTAGCGGGAAAACTATGTCTCTTCGTCTGTTAATTATAAAAAGATATCTTAGGATTTTAGAACATTTGGAAAGTTATCGTATTTCTTTCACAGGCCGCATCTCAATATATCCTCTCCACCCCATAGGTGAAAGCTGCATTCGGGGAGCCAGTTCATCGGCGTATTGATACCCGTAAACAGACGGATTGAATCCTTGAATTCTCTCCATACAAACACCGACAGCCTCCTGAAAATCTTCATCATCATACGGCTCACCTTGAAACACAAGGACTTTACAGGGTTGAAGCTCAATGATATCAAACCCCTCCGGTATATTATTAGCATAATCAGCAGGAACTTCAACGCCATGTGCATATATACCGGTTCCCTCCGGACGCATATTGTTAGGCAACCATACCCCGACAGGCTCATAGAGCGCTTCTTTAATATCGCAAAGAATATCCCATGGTTCAGGCTTTTCAGGTGTTCGGCAGCCTACTTCCTCCATATACTCGAAATAATCTGTCGCTCTTTGGCTTCTCCGCAAAATCAGCTTCCGTGCCGGCCGTTCCATTATTTGTGTGAAAATAACTGCAGTTTTTGTTTCCATCTTCCATTCCTCCGTTTTTAGTTTATGACGGTTGAGATAATGATAGGGAATCAGCCACCCTTCAGGACTTGGATAATTTGCATATTTTTTCGGAGTTATTCCGAATGCATTGGTAAAAGCTCGCGTAAAACCTTCATGACTATCAAAAATAAAATCAAGGGCTATATCCAACACCTTGGACTTACTACTGCGCAAAACATAAGCTGATTGTATCAGCCGCTCGCGCCGGATATACTCAAATAAAGCCAAGCCTGTTTCAGCTTTGAATAACCGTGCCGCATGGTACTGGGAATATCCTACCGATTTTGCGATATCACTCGATGTGATAGGTTCTTGCAAATGAGATTTTATATAAGCCTGCATTTGTGCAACTATCGTCGTAGCTTCATGGTGTTCAATTTCCATCATCTCTCACCTCCTGCAATTATTTTACAGACAATCAAACTACTTTTCTTGACTTCAACTGCTATTTCTATTGTTTTTCACGGCCTAGTTGTAGAAGTAGTATTTTGTCGCAAAGAGACCGTACGCGGTGCAGACGGCGAATTAATCGCCGTCTATATATTTTGAATCTCCATAGGATTATTTACAGTATATCAACACTGCATCCCGCAAAAATGCCGCGCAACCAACTGCAATTTTATCATAATACGCAGTAAAGCGAGGATCGTCCACATACATCTGTGTTACGCCGATATGAGCTTCTTTGCTATATTGATCCCAAAAGAAGCACAGCCATTTTTTATGCAGTTCGCATGCTCTTTGCGCAAGCTCGCTTGCGGGGTCACCTTGTTCAAAAGCAGCTTTCAACGCCTCGTTCAGTTCCGCCGACAATTCTTCAACTTCCGCATACTGCTCCTTGCTCATTCCTTTAACCTTGGCATTGGAGCGGTCAACGGCATCATCACCGTATTTTGACCTAATTTCCTCACCGTATTGTTGCTCATTATCATCGACTAACTTCTGAATGAAGCCGTCGAATTTTTCCTGATCATTCATTATAATTTCTCCTTTCGCCGCCTTTATGGTTTTCTCCACATTGGCAATCAATGAATTTAATTGTTTTTGCTTGATACGCAGGGCTGACAGGTGGCTTTCCAGCGCCTTCTGCCCATCAAAATTTTTAGAAGACAGAATTCTCTTGATTTCTTCAAGCGATACACCAAGTTCACGATAAAAAAGGATTTGTTGGAGCCGATCGACCTCCTTTTTCCCATAGATGCGATATCCATTTGAACTCATCCGTACGGGTGAAAGCAAGCCGAACTCATCATAGTACCTCAATGTCCGCGTGCTGACTCCTGCTAATCTCGCCAGTTTATTAATGGTGTATTCCATTTCATCACCTCCTGCAAAAACAACTATAAACTATTACGTAACGTTAAGGTCAACAGTTTTCAAAAACTTTTTAGTAAAATGAATAATTAAATTCGTGATTGCAAGACTAAATTCATTTTGAAAGAGTAAATTCAAGTAATAAAACAAGCAGGAACTCCAAGCAATTATAGTTTTTGATTGAGATTCCCTGCCTATTATCAATTACCCTTTGTTATCGTCAAGATGCCTGCACAAAAAGAAAACTTATGAAACGCTATCTTGTCTTTGAAATGCTCCTTCAGTTCATCATACACAAAATAAAATTCATCCTCATCCCATTCATCTCCACTCATTTCCATACATGAATTTAGGAGCTCTCGGTTCTCAAAGGCGACATCGCCAATTATAATCTGTCCATCAGGGTGAAGACACTCGAGCAGCGATTCAAGGAACAAAACTTTTTCCGAATTAGACAGGTGATGCAAAGAATAAGTGGCAATAATAAAATCGTAGCCAATAGAAGAAATTTCATCCGGCAGTCCTTTTTTGAAATCTGCTTGGATTAATGTGGCATTTGGCATCTTTTCTTTGGCAATTCGTATCATTTCATGTGAAAAGTCAATACCAATAATACGACATCCTTGTTCATAAAGTTTTTTTGTCAAAGCCCCTGTTCCAAAACCAATATCCAACACGGCTGCTTCTGTTTTGTTTAATACCATGTTATATATTGTATTTAATATATTTTTATATCCAGCAAATGGATAACTATTCGATTCATCACATATTCCTACGCTTTTATCATATCCACCTGCCCATAAGTCAAAGTCTTTACTATCAAGCATCCTAATAATCTCCTATAAATTCTTACTTTATTACAAATAATCGGTGATAATCATCTTTAGTCAGAATATACTTTTTTGCATCATAACTCTTATCAAAGGATTCATAGGTACCGTCGCAATAAAATTTAAATCCACTTTTTTCAATTACCCTTTTTGATTGAACATTAAATGTTTTATGGCCACACCATAATACATCAACTTTAATCTCTTCAAAAGCATATTTAATTGCTTCTCTTACAGCTTCAGTCATAAGGCCTCTCCCCCAGTATGCTTTGCTCAAGACATAACCAATCTCTCTTTGAATACCTGCTTTATAATTTGTATCGGCTGTTCTATGATGAAAACCTAAAGAACCGATTACTTTATTCTCTTCTTTTAACACCAAAGCATATTCTATGTCATTTTCGATAAAGGCCTTCAGTATTATTTTAGAATCTCTAATATTCTCATGTCGGGGCCATCCGGTCATATCGCTGATACCATCAACACTCGCATATTCATACAAGTCAAATATATCCGATTCTTCCCAGTTTCTCATGATCAATCTTTCGGTTTCCAACGTTTTCATTATAATCCCTTTCGCTCATAATCTCCGTATCGGAAAATACATATATCCTTGACCGCTCTGTGGGTTAATAAAATCATAAACCGCACCAACAAGTTCAATCTCATTAGCCTTCATATATTCTATCATACTCATGAAAGTATCTGGTCCTTCCGTTTTTACATACAAGTATTCAGATGACGGCATTGTCCATTTTATCCAATCTTGAGGCGGCTGAGCATTATCATCGACTTCAACACCTGCCAGATATAGACCTTTAGAAAAATTATCTTCCCAAGGCATAAACGATCCTGATAAGTCGGACATTGCACCCCAGAAACCTACTAAGTTTCCACCCTCATCTCTTTTTGCAAGATGAGCAACTTCGTTGAAATGAGATCCAGCGCTTTGCCATAATTCCTGAATAAAGCCTGTACCATCTCCTGTTGAGCCAAGCTTACCAATAACCGAAAAAGATTGTTTTATATATTTGTCGATATTCATTTGCAATTTCCCCCATTTCGTACGAATACTTTACCGGCACAAATTTCTGTTCGGCCTGTAGATAAAATAAACTTTGAATTCACAATAGCACAATTTATCGCATAAAGAAACAGGCAAATTTCCTATGCTTTCCGCATTTTATATGTGAACGGCAAATCCTAATAAATGATATAATATTATGCTGCGCCGAGCAAAGCGAGTGTGCAAAAAAACATACCATGGCCGCTTGCGGACAAGGCATAATATTTTAATAATATTATACTGCGCCGAGCAAAGAGAGTATGCAAAAAACATACTTTGGCCGCTTGCGGACAAGGCATAATATTTTTCGCTATTTCTGGCAAACTATAACTATTGGGAGGTGTTTAGCATGAATATGCACTTTGATACGGTATATTATGAGCCGGGTGCGCTCGATTATAAGCTGGGACAGATGCTGCAGTGCAAATATGCAAACCTGCCCTGGATACAGATAGAGAATCACAATCGTATACCGGAAATGACATCGGCGGACAACCGGGACTTTCCAAAGCTAAAAAACCATCTGATCATCGGAGTCAGAAAGACACACCGGTATGTGCCTAATCATAAGGTGTCTGACTGGCTGGTACCCTACACATCTTCAGGCTGCCGGGCGATGTGTCTATATTGCTATCTGGTATGCAATTACAATAAATGTGCCTATCTCCGCTTATTTGTCAACCGGGAGCAAATGCTGGACAGGCTACTTAAAAAGGACGCCGCGGCTCTTGTACCACAAACCTTTGAGATTGGCAGCAACAGCGATTTGCTGCTGGAAAACACAGTAACGGATAATTTACCTTATACAATTGAGCGTTTTGCGCACGAAGGGCATGGGCGCCTGACATTTCCGACAAAATTTGATTTAGTTAATCCACTGCTTAATCTTGACCACCAAGGGAAGATCATATTTCGCATGAGCATGAACCCGCAGGAAATAATAAGCAGCATAGAATTGGGTACCTCTCCACTGTCTGCAAGAATCCGTGCGCTGAACGACATGGCGGAGGCTGGATATCCGGTAGGGCTGTTGATTGCACCCGTGATTCTTCTTCCGGACTGGAAGCGACTGTACGGGGAACTAATAGAGCGCCTGGCAGACGAACTGAGCGCCAAAGTCATACAGAATGGCTTTATAGAAATTATACTAATGACGTACAGTTTCGTACAAAATGCCATTAACACAGAGGCCTTCCCCAATGCCGTACAGCTTTTCGACCGGGAAACCATGACCGGACGCGGGCGCGGCAAATATTGCTATCGAAACGATATCCGTGCAGAAGCCGAGTCCTTTTTACGGGAAAAGCTTTCGCGACAGTTAGGAACTATGCCAATACTGTATATTTCATAATAATTTTTGGTAATGGCCGCTTGCGGACAAAGTATAATATTTTAATAATATTATACTGCGCCGAGCAAAAGCGAGTGTGCAAAAAACATACCATGGCCGCTTGCGGGCAAGGTATATTTTTATGAATCCAACCTATACTACTGTTATAAAATTTTCTAAAGGAAGGTATCATTATGGAATCTCAGAAACCGAATCAAAAATCCTTGAATCTGGAGTCTGTCCGGGTCAACCATGACAGCGGTTATCTTACTACGAACCAAGGCGTTGGTGTTAACAATACAGATGATGCGCTCAAAGCGGGCAAGCGAGGGCCAACCCTGATGGAAGACTTTATTTTCAGGGAAAAAATTACCCATTTTGATCATGAACGGATTCCCGAGCGCATTGTACACGCACGAGGCTCAGGTGCACACGGCTATTTTCAAGTTTACGAAAGCATGTCCCATTTGACAAAAGCTCATTTCCTTAGCGATCCCAATCTGGTTACACCAGTTTTTGTTCGTTTTTCCACTGTTGCAGGATTTCGTGGTTCTCCTGATACAGTGAGGGACGTCAGAGGGTTCGCAGTCAAGTTCTATACGCAGGAAGGTAACTATGACATCGTCGGCAACAACATGCCTGTATTCTTTATTCAGGATGCCATTAAGTTCCCCGATCTCATCCATTCCATAAAACCCGAACCCAACAATGAGATGCCTCAGGCGGCCTCAGCACACGATACCTTCTGGGACTTTGTAGTAAACACTCCCGAAACCATGCATAATGTCATGTGGCTTATGTCTCCCCGGGCTGTACCGAAGAGCTATCGTACAATGAACGGTTTCGGCATCCATACCTTCCGTCTGGTTAACGCCAAGGGGGATTTTAAATTTGTAAAATTTCATTGGAAGCCGATTCTGGGGGTCCATTCCCTCGTATGGGATGAGGCCCAGAAGATTGCCGGTAAGGATCCTGATTTCAATCGAAGAGATCTGTGGGAAAATATTAAAAATGGCAATCCCATCGAATTCGAGCTTGCTATTCAGATACTAGACCCGGAAGATGAGTTCAAGTTTGATTTCGATATTCTGGACTGCACGAAGCTTTGGCCTGAGGAATTAATCCCCCTTCAGACAATCGGGAAAATGGTATTGAATAAAAACGTAGATAACTTTTTCGCCGAAACAGAGCAGGTAGCCTTTTGTCCAGCCAATGTAGTGCCCGGCATTGATTTTACAAATGACCCTATGCTACAAGGACGATTGTTCTCCTACCTGGATACCCAGATCTCCCGCTTGGGGGGACCAAACTTTCAACAGATTCCTATTAACCAACCTCTGACTAAGGTAAATAACAATCAACGAGACGGCATGCACCGCATGACCATTGATGTGGGGCAAACCAGCTATTATCCCAACTCTCTTAATTGTGGCGAACCTCATGCCGCTAACGATGGTGAAAGCCATTTTGAACATTATCAGGAAAAGGTTGAGGGCCATATTATCAGGGAGCGCAGCGAAAGCTTCCGGGATCATTACACCCAGCCGGCTATGTTCTGGAATAGTATGTCTGATTGGGAAAAAGTTCATATCATTGATGCGTTCCGATTCGAACTTGGAAAATGCAAAAATAAAAGTACACACCAAAGGCTAGTTGATATGTTAGGTAATGTCGATTCCGAACTGGCTCAAAAAGTTGCCGAAGGCTTAGGAGCTATTCCCCCAACTCAGGCAGCTAATCCTACAACCTTTTCTTCCCCTGCTCTCAGCATGGCAAATACTCCAAAAAGTCCAAAGACTAAAAAAGTAGCTATTCTGATTGACGAAGGATTTCATAAAACGCAGTTCAATGCCATCACCACCGCACTTACTGCTGCCGGTGCTTGTTTTGACGTTGTATCCTGTAAACTGGGGTCAGTCACCGCTGATGACAACAGCACGGAAGAATGTAATCAGACCTATGCCACTACAGCCTCCGTCTTTTATGATGCTATTTATATCCCCGGAGGTTCCCATATCGAATTATTCCGGGATTCAATCGATGTTCAAGGCTTCCTCACCGATGCATATAACCATTATAAAACCATCGGGCTGAGCGGCGAAGCCACAGCTCTACTATGTTTGTTACGTTCCGGACAAGATATGGAGCCCGGTATCATCTGCGGGCCTGACGAAGATATGAAAAGCTATGTCGCTGATTTTATAGAAGCACTTACAACGGGGCGCCATTTTCAAAGAAAAATAGGCTAAATAAAAGCACAAGTTTCAAAACACCATGCACAAATACTGCGTTCTTTCCCAATGATATAAAAATGATATAAAAAAATAGGGCTATAGCATATATTTCGTTGCTATAGCCCTATTAATCTATCCTATTTCGAAAGTTGCAATACAGGTTTATACGGCCGTCCAGCCTCCATCAATTGCAATCGTTTGTCCGGTAGTATAAGCACTCGCTTCGGAAGCGAACAGCAGCATCTGCCCCAGAAGTTCCTCTATGTTTCCAGGCCTGCCTACAGGACAACGGAATTGTAGAAGTTGCTGCACATCATCAGTAATTACCATCATTTCGCTTGGGAACATACCCGGCGCTATAGCGTTGACTGTAATGTTGTATTGTGCCCATTCCTGAGCCAAGCTGCGGGTGAAGTTCGGAATAGCTCCTTTGGTCGCATTATACGCGAGGTTAGGCATCTGTTGACCTGCAATCAGTCCAAACATCGAACAGGTATTAATAATTCTTCCATATTGATTAGCAATCATATTCTTGCCGCACTCACGCGCCATGTAAAAGTATCCCGTCAAACTAATATCAACCACATTCTGCCAATCTTCTGCCTTCAACTCAACAGTCGGAATAACCTTAATAGCTCCTGCATTGTTAATCAAAATATCAACTCTGCCCCAATGGTCGATTACCTCTTGTACTGCAGCTACCACCTGTTGCTCATCTGATACATCGCAGGCTACAGGCAGGCACTCTCCACCCTCGGCCTCTATTTCTTTACGTAATTTCTCCAGCCAGTCAACCCGGCGAGCCATTGCTGCCACCTTTGCACCATTCCCAGCCAAAGCCTTTGCATACGCATAGCCCAAGCCTGAAGAGGCGCCTGTCACTACCGCAATTCTTCCGGTCAAATCCAAATAGTTCTTCATTTCTCATCCTCCTTATCATTCATATATATTTCATAAAAAACCAGTTTCTAACGATAGAAAAAGATTTTTATGTTTATGCTATTTTTTTATATCAACATTTTTCCATCACGTCATTGACTATCTTACAATGCCTCCATGAAAATAGCATTCATAAACTTGTAAATCCTTATAATATATTTCTTCATATCCCTGAAACCACCTGAAGCCTCCGCATACCTTGCAGTTATAGATGTAATCATTTTCTTGATAGAAGGCAGGCCCGCGGAATGGTTTTTCTTTGGGCACGGCAAATAAAGCTGCTTTCAAGAAATCACTGCTAAAATTACTGCTCGTTACACGTCCGGAATAGTTCATCGCATATATAGGATTTGTATTTTTCCACACAGCCTCTTCCCCGGAAAAACATTCACCGCCGAGATACGTATCTAAATACAAAAATATGCCTTCTTCATATCTCAAATCATGGGAATTCGGTCTTGAAGAATTGCATTCCACACCTTTTGCGGCGTAAGTTTTACGCTTTGCCCGAATCAAAAAATCAATCACTTCCTCGCTGTCGCAGTGGGCTTGAGCAATGATGGAAGTCATGCAGGGCTCATTGTCTTTCACCAAATGGTCAATTGTAACTTTGAAGAACTCTGATATTCCAATGAGATTAGAAATATCAGGGTATGACTGACCATTTTCCCATTTTGCTATGGCCTGACGGGATACGGACACTTTTTCAGCTAATTCTTCCTGTGTCAACCCCTTACTTTTTCTTAGAATTTGCAACTTTTCCGGAAAAATCATAGTAATTCACCTCCATGTTTTTTTATATCTTAACGTATAGAGTAATTTTTTTGAATTACCTGTCAGTTGCTTTTTTTCTACTTTTGATTACATATGATATAGCATCCTGGAATAACTCAATCGACTCTTGACTTTTCCTTTAAAATCATCGGTAAGATACCATCATTTTGATAGTAACGGATATCCGCTTCTGAGTCGAAACGAACTACCGCTTCGAATTCAAGCGACCTTCCATCTAACCGTTTAGCAGTAATCTGTACGTGTTCTCTCACACCCGGATTGACAGGCAGATGCACTGTAAATTCTTCTTCTCCGGTCAAGCCAAGTGTTACAGCCGTCTGATTCGGCAAATACTCCAGCGGCAGTACGCCCATCATCACTAAATTAGAACGATGGATTCGCTCATACGACTCGGCAATAACAGTCTTTACACCCAGAAGCTTTACGCCTTTTGCCGCCCAATCTCTGGAGGAGCCCATGCCATAATCCTTACCCGCCAAAATCAGCAATCCGGTTCCATTCTGCTGATACCGATAACTCGCATCATAGATACTCATAATCTCACCGGTAGGAAGGTAACGGGTAAAACTACCCTCTTTGCCGTCGGCTAACTCATTATGCAGGCGGGTATTAGCCAGTGTACCACGAAGCATCACATGGTGATTACCTCTACGGGATCCGTAGGAATTAAAATCCTTCTGTTCCACGCCATGCTCCTGCAAGTAAGCACCGGCCGCAGAGTTAACTGCAATGGCACCTGCGGGTGAAATATGATCGGTAGTAACAGAATCTCCCAGCTTGGCAAGCACTTTCAGCTTATTCAAATCTGCGGCAGTTGTTTTGCCGGCGGTTAAATCATCAAAATAAGGCGGATTCGCAATATAGGTGGAATTTTCGTCCCAATTATACGTGTGAGAACCTGTAATTGCAATGTCGTTCCAACGTTGATTTCCACTATAAACCTCATCATATGCCGCACGATAGCTTTCTGATGTGACATGGTTTCTGACCTGCCTGTCGATTTCTTCCGTTGTGGGCCAAATATCCTTTAAATATACTTTTTCTCCCTCCGCATTCACTCCAATCGGATCAAGCATCAGGTTTTTGCGTAGATTGCCCGCCAGCGCATAGGCAATCACCAACATCGGCGACCCCAGATAGTTAGCCTTAATAAGGGGATGAATACGGCCTTCAAAATTACGATTGCCGCTGAGCACCGCACCACACACCAGATCGGATGCTTTCAGGGCTGTCTCGATTTCAGGTTTCAGCGGCCCTGAGTTACCGATACAAGTAGTACAGCCGTATGCTACAATATGAAACCCGAGTTTCTCCAGATATGGAATCAACCCTGAGCTTTCTAAATAACGGGTTACTGCCTGGGAACCGGGGGCAAAGGAGGTTTTCACCCTTGGGGAAACTGTCAGCCCCTTTTCCACCGCCTTTTTAGCCATCAAAGCAGCACCGAACAAGACTGTGGGATTCGAGGTATTGGTACAACTGGTGATGGCCGCGATTAAAACATCGCCTGTTTTTAAGATATCTTGTTTTCCGTCCAGTTCAAACGCATATTCCTTTTCCAGCTCGTCCTCTTCAAGTCCGAATCCTTGATTCCCCATCGGGCTGACAATCGCGCGCTCAAACGCCGCCGCAAGTTGATCCATGGGCACCAGATCCTGAGGACGTTTCGGACCGGAAAGGCTGGTCATCAGATGGGAAAGATCCACCTCGATCACCTCGCTATACTCCACAGTATCGTTTGAGTCATAGAATAAGTGATTCGCCTTCAGATAAGCGGAGATTTTCTCAATTTCTTCCGAATCCCGTCCCGTCAGTTCCAAATAACGGAGAGTCTCAGTATCCGGAGGGCAATAACCACAGGTGGAACCATATTCGGGTGCCATGTTGGCAATGGTAGCACGGTCAGCAAGCGAAAGGCTTTCATAACCTTCTCCGAAATACTCCACGAACTTTCCTACTACATGATTCTCGCGCAGTACATTCGTAATCTTCAGCGCCAAATCAGTTGCAACAACACCGACAGGCATGCGGTTTATGAGGCGCACGCCGATGACTTCGGGCATAGGGAATACAGAAGGCTCACCTAGCATACACGCCTCCGCTTCTATTCCGCCGACTCCCCATCCGAGCACACCCAGACCGTTTATCATCGTGGTGTGGGAATCGGTACCGAAAACCGAATCAGGCTGAAGAAAGAGAGTATTCTCTATTTTCTTTTCAATCACCACGGGGGAAAGATATTCAATATTGATTTGGTGAACAATACCGGTATCCGGCGGAACAACGCGCAGATTTGAAAACTCTTTCTGAGCCCACTTTAACATCTGATAGCGTTCCATATTTCGTTCAAACTCCAGCCTTGTATTGCCAATCGCCGCAAGGTCAGTACCTGCCATATCAATTTGAACAGAGTGGTCAATAATAAGATCTACGGGGATTTCAGGATTAATCTCACTTTCTTTTAACCCCAGCTTAACAGCAGCATCGCGCATAGAGGCAAGATCGACAATACAAGGGACTCCGGTATAATCCTGCAGCAAAATTCTGGACGGATAGAACTCTATTTCAGAATCAATATTTTCTTTCCAGTTTAAGGCATTGGAAGCGTTGACCCGTAATTCTTCCTCTGACTTACAATTTCTTATGACATTCTCGAGTACAACACGAATCGAATACGGAATTTTCTTCAAGTCGGCACCAAACTCTTTTGCTGCCTTTTCTAAATCACAATATTCATACTCCCGGTTCTTTACCTGAAGCTTTGAGTTGAAAAAATGACGCATTTTATTTTCCCTCCTTCTCGCAATTATTATCTCCCGATTAGTTTTTCAAGATATTACTTCTTTTCAAGATAAGAAATTACATCATATAAAGAATCTAAGCTTAGAACTAACATTTCTTCATATGTCTGATTGGGTTTTTTCATATCCGGAATACAGATAACCGGAACATTTGCAGAATATGCCGCTTGTATTCCCGCTTCACTATCTTCTAAAACTAAACAGTCTTCGGGGCTCTCACCTAATTTCTCACATGCCTTTAAAAATATATCCGGATTCGGTTTTCCTTTTTCTACTTCATAACCAAAAACAAACATATCAAAATAATCTTGAATATGATGTTTGTCCAGAATATCCAATGCTCTTTCCTTTAAACTAGAGGAAGCCATCGCAATTTTATACTGATTTGTCTTCAAATATTCAAGCAACTCCTTGGCACCTGCTTTTAAATTAACACCATCCGCCAAAAACTCTTTTTCCATAAGTTTCACTTTATTCAAACCGGTTTCTATATTTAAAGACAAGTTAAACCTTTTGATAATTGCATTCATATTTACAACCGCTGGCTTACCACTGTAATTCTCAGCATAATCATTTATAGAAAATTCATAACCATATGGTTTCAGTAACTCCTGATATAGCTTATAAGAGATTATTTCGCTGTCAATCAGCAATCCATCTAAATCAAAAATAACTGCTTTTATCATGTATATCATCTCCTTTATAATTTATAGTTATATGATACTGATACCATTGATTTATGATATCTTACGTTTAAATACTGAGATAATCCATCTCGTGCTGCCATAGCTTTGTGCAGCAGCAACTGTACTGACTAACTCCCATCCTTGTGAACCCAGTTCATTCAATTCATTTTGGTATGCATATTGATCAACCCTACCTCCAAATACGCCTTTTGCGTCGGTAAGCAGCGTTTTATATTCGAATTTTTCCATAGTTCTCACTCCTACAATTGAATAAAGTATGCCCACAGTAAGCAGACCTTATTTATTCGTAATATTTGATTAAAGCCTGCGTACCCAAGTCCCCTGCACCTTTTTCTTCCAAGCTTTCATACATCTTGAGCACCTCATCCAAAACAGAAAGCTCCACACCTCTCACCTTTGCCTCGGAAACTGCAATTCTCATATCCTTTATAAAATGTTTAATAAAAAATCCGGGGGCATAATCCTCTTTTAATATCTTAGGTGCAGCACTGCTAAGCTGAGTGCTTGATGCAGCACCTTTTTGTATGCTATTTATCATCGTCTCAGCATCTAAACCAACTGCTTTCCCATAAGTCATCGCTTCACATACAGCGGAAATAGTACCCGCAATTGCAATTTGATTCGCCATCTTAGTGTGCTGTCCGTTACCTGCCTTCCCTTCATAGACAATATGATTACCCATTGCCTCAAATACGCTTTTACATGTATGATATGTCTCTTCATCTCCGCCAACCATTATAGTCAGAGTGCCTTCTTTCGCTCCAACATCACCTCCGGTAACCGGTGCATCAAGGGCAAAGAAGCCTTTCTCCTTCGCTCTATCATATATTTGAATAGCTAATTCCGGGCTGTTTGTCGTCATATCGATTAGGTATGCTCCCTGTTTTGCACACTCCATAATTCCATCTTCTCCAAAGTATACCTCTTCTACATCCTTCGGATATCCGATCATAGTTATGACCACATCTTTATTAGCAACGCATTCTTTGATGGAATCCGTCCAAACAGCTCCCTCTTCTAAAACATCTAAAACCTTAGACTTGGTTCTTGTATAAACAGAAACATCAAATCCAGATTTCATTAAATTTCTTACCATGGATTTTCCCATAATACCTACTCCGATAAATCCTATCTTCATCCTATGATTCCTCCTACCTTTCTTTTCCCTTGACTAATATGGACTGAGCTCCCACAAAATTGAATTTCCTCTAACGCTGATAGTCCAAACGCTTTAACTTTTTCCCATTCGGTAAGGTATATTCATCGCCATAAATAAATTTATAACCAATTTCACTCATAACTTGGAACAGCTCATGTTCGCATACCTGATGATGATCTTTTTCCAAACCCTTAAGCAGATGCAGGTATGGAGAATAAGAAACAAAACTGCTGTCGATATTCATTTGAATAACACAAGTCACATAAAGAGGATTTACCTTCTGAATGACACGTTGAAAATGATCATAACCGATATATTCAACCAACAAATTTGCAACGACAATATCTGCCTCGGGAAGAGTTATATCTTCAGCCCGCAGATCTGCATGTATCGGAACAAATGTCCGGCTTAATGCAGGATATCTTTTGATACATTCTTCTAAATAACCACGGTTAATATCGATGCCGTATACGGTTTGAATTTTATCCCGGTCTATATGATCTAAACCATTACCGCCTGCAATACCTAGAATCATAATTGTTGAAGCCGGATAGCAGTAAAACTGTCGGTACATGATATCATGCAGCGTCTGTAACTGCTGTACCGAATCTAATTTCATATGGTTTTCATAATCATCTAGTTTTATATTATTCCAAGGATTATTCATAATTTCGTTCCTTCAAACTCCTGTTTTTCCGCATAATATGCTTGTCTCAACTGTAACATATCTTATTCCATAAAGAAAGATATAGCATTCCCTTGGCAGAAACTAATGTTCTTTTAGTATCTCCGCTGCGCCGGGGATTTCTCCTTCCAGACCGATAATATGCGGCCAGATACCTGTATCATTGATAATAAATCCCATGATCATACCCATATGTGTATGTAGATGTCTGTGCTGTGCCAGTATCAGTGTAAACCGGGTATATTGACAATTCTCCGGCTTTAGCAGCAAATCGTTATCATCGAGTTCAACACTTATATAATGGACTATTTTCTTGCGTACCTGATTAAAATAAGTGTTTATCTCATCGCGCGAAAGCTGCTTTTGCGTAACGATATCGAGATTGTTCAAATCCTTCTCATGTATGAGCGGTTCAGTAAAGTTGCTGTCCCCGGGATTAATAAACCACAAATCTAATGAATGAAGTGCATGATATATATGCTTCCACACCGGCATATCACAGTATTCCTTGTTCCAACATGTATCGGGCACGCAATCGATCACATTTTGCATTTCCCATAATACCCTTTGTGTTTGATCAGCTATGATGCTGACAAATAAATTTTGTTCCATTATACATGACCTTTCATAAAAGGGGCTGTCCGCCGGCTAAGATATTTAACCGATGACACCCCATAATTATCCATTACATTTGACATTGAAATGCTATATTCCAACCTACCACGGACGCTTGCCAGATATCCAGCCTTTTTCTTCCCAATATTGCTTTTCCACCGGTGAGGAATCCCATCCGGCAGAGTGCATCATACCCATCATGCGGAACATGAACCTAGTTTTGATTCCGACACGCGGCTTTTTATCACAGCTCAGCTTTTTCGCCAGCTTAGTCATATCTTTTTCAATTTTGATCTTCTTCTCATCTTTCACCATCCCCCAGTTCATCGCCTGCACCGCTATGCCATAGGACTTTACGAACGGAACACCCCAACCAAACAGGGAATTCTTGACGACTTTGATAGCACTGTTATTTGATGCTCCTGCCGAAGTGGATATAACTACCGCGCGCTTTGAGAACATCCACTCCTTTGGCCGATGTACCATCCAGTAGTCAAACATCAAGTCAAGAAATGATTTCATAGCGCCTGACGGGGCCAGACAGTAATTGGGCGAGGTAAAGATAAATATATCTGCCTGCTCCATCGCGTCCAAAATAATCTTCTTTTCACTCCAGAAAGGACATTTTGTTTCATCCTCGATACAAGAATAACAACCGATGCAGAAGTGATTCATATCACGCGGCAAGAAAAACTCTGTACTTTCCATGTTCAATTTTTTCGCAAGCAATCTTCCGATATGGAAAGTACTGCCTTTATGGTTTTGTCCATGTATCATGACGATTTTCATATATACATCCTCTTCGCTATCTGTATTTGGATTAATTGTCCAAATCGTAGAAACGCACGGAACGTTGCCCCCAACTCGCTTCCGTAACTCCATCTCCCACATATCTAATGTCGTTGCGCTGCTCCAATCTCACAGTAAAGTCGTCAAATTCATCTTCTTCGAAATACAGTTCCATATTATGCGGTTCTTTCAATACCCTTTCTTTCGGAATATTTAACAACCAATCAAACTCTTGTTGCAAAGATAATCCGCCAAAGGATACCTTGTCCGCAAGCGGCCAAAGTATGTTTTTTGCACACTCGCTCTGCTCGGCGCAGTATAATATTGCTAAAATATTATACTTTGATTATTGAATATATCTTCATATCGAGAACGTTCCCGTTTTTCACCGCGTTTTTCCTTAAAGTCCCTTCATAAGCAAATCCTGCTTTTTCCAGGACACGGCAAGATGCAACGTTATGGGCAAAAGGCTCCGCAAAAATCCTTATAATATCGGTCTTTTCAAAAATATAATTACAGACTTGTTTAACGGCACTCGTCCCGATTCCTTGTCCCCAATATGGTTCTGCAATATAATAACCCATTTCGGCCGTTTTGCAGTGAATATTGTCTTTACGAAATACTCCAATACTCCCTACCGCCTTATCATTAACCGTTATCGCAAAAGGGTATGTCTTATTTTCGTCGTCGCCGAGCATCGCTTCAATAAAGGCTCTTCCATCCTCTACAGTGTATGGATATGGCAAACCATCTCTTAAGTTATCCAGTATTTTTTTGTTATTTAAAGCTACCGCAAGATCGCCGGCATCTTCTACTTTCCAAGAACGGGTACTACATTCCATTTTCGCACCTCCATGATTCCTATTTGTCTGTTTGATATAGTAAGCGCTAAATTCATAATGCTAGATTTCTCTATTCATTTATCCCCATTTTTCATATCTAAGCAATATTTCATCAAGAGCACTTACCATACTTTTAATTTGTACTTCTTCAATGGTAAGCGGCGGATAAAATCTTAATAAATTGGCAACAGCATGGAAACCTGTAATATAACCTGCGTCAAATAAATCTCTATGTATTTTTTCCAACGGGAAATTATTATCCTTATTAAACTCAATTGCCATCATCAGTCCAATTCCACGAACTTCCTGAATGCATTCATGCCTTTTTGACAAAGATCTAAGTTCAGAGCTAAGAACAGCCCCCATTTCCGAAGCTCTTTGTATAAGATTGTTATTCTGGATAATGGAAACAACTGCTTTGACGACAGCACAGCCCAAAGGATCGTTTTGGTGTGATTGGGCATACTTAAAGCCAGATTTTTCAGCGGCATCCGCTACCTGCTTTGATAACGCAATAACACTGACAGGATACCCATTCCCAATGCCTTTTCCCATTGAAATAATATCAGGACAGATATCATAATGTTCAAATCCAAACCATTTCCCCGTTCTTCCGGTTCCCGTAGTTACCTCGTCAACAACAATAATTCCTCCATTTGATTGTACTTTATCCGCAATCTTCTTAACCACTTCTTTTGGAGGCAGTTTAACCGTACCCGAAGCATTACCCGGTTCAAAGACAAATGCCCCTATTCTGTCAAAGGGGATATCTTTTAACAAATCATCTATATTGCCATTATATTCTGATAAATCAAGAGAAATCCATTCTTCCCCGCTTCGCATTGCAGAAATACCATAGGAGGATAAAAAATAATTATTCAGGCAAAGAAAACAGGGCTTTCCCATAATTCTTTTAGCTAATTGAACCCCAAACTCCACAGCTTCGCTGCCTGAACTGAGAAAAACACATTTTCCTTCATTAAAATGAAGCAATTCAAGAACTTTTTCCGCTGCCTCATCAACAACTTTTGTTGTATATCTATAACCAGTATGGCTAATATCCTTCAACTGATTTATTATGGCTTCATTTACCTGTGCATTATTATGGCCTAATGCGGTACACCAGACCCCGGATTCGAAATCCAGATATTTTCTGCCTTTCTCATCAATTACATAACAATTGTCACCGGAAACAATAGTGGGATTCAACATTTCATAATTACACCTTAGAGTTTTCACCTTTTTCACCTCATATCTTACCTCCCAAAAATATTTCTTACCGCAATATATCCCAGCGGCAGGTACATAAACAACAAATTCATTCGTTGCCACAGACCTTCTTTAGCTACTATTGTCCGTTGGAATTCCGGTTTATCTGCCATGATAAATAATACAAAGAACAACAGGCCAAGCACGAAGGAAATAGCAGCTATTATTCCGGCTACTTTATCATTGGCCTTAAACGAGAGTATAGCCAAAAATAACGGTACAAACAAAAACAACATAAAGCCAACGGCCGAGCCGGCACCATGTATCTTTGAGGCGACAGTAACCACATCCTTTGTTTCGTTAACACTGAAAAAACAGGTAAATATACACGCCCCCACGGCGAAGATCCCAATACATAAAACAGATCCCAAGGTTAGAGATTTCGACACCTGATAATAAGCGTTATATATCGCAGGGATAGCTGCAAAAAACAATATACCTGCAAGCAGCATCCACAAATTGAACGGTAACCTGACAGGGCTGTTTCGATTCCCCAATGTACTGATTGCCATAGTAGTATGGCTATATCCTTTATAAAATGGCGCAAGGATAATTGGTACAAGCATTTCTCCGACGACAACAACCAACAAGGCGTACCAACCGTATTTGATAATTGAATCCATTGTATTAACTATTCTCCTTATATCCCTATTATGAGCATTCGACAAATTATTAGCTGATTGATGCAATAAACTTTGAATTCATAATATCATGCATTCCGGCAATAATCATCACTTTCTTTTTAGACAGTAAGAAAAGTATGTAATAGATGCAGTTAATAGCGCCAATGTTATCATACCTGTAAGAAGACTGTATGTTTGCCAAACAAGTAATGTTGGCCAATCATATCCGATGAACATCGGAAGCACAAAACACATAATACACATGACAACAGTAGCTGTTAGCCAAACAACGGTACTGAATACTCTCTTTTTAGAAACTGCCTGCTGCTTACTTAACTTCTTTCTGCGTAATCCCAAAAGAAAGAATATGATAGCCAGCAAACTAATAATAATTGTCGCGGACGAAAGAATGATGTCCCAAAGCTGTATAATGCTTATCTTATATGACTGCGTTAGATTGCCATCCAATATATCTTTAATGCTTTTAACCAAAGCTATATTAGTATTAGCACCATTGGTCAATAAGCAAAGGGCTGTATGCTCACTTGGCAGTATCACCACTTCGGTTGAAAAATTTGGATTATTACCCGAATGCTCAATAATTGTTTTATCAGCATTTACCGACCATCCTGCCCCATAATACATTCCGTCAATATCCGGAACAGATATGTTTCCGTTATGTGATTTTTGGATAACTGCTTTAAACACCTCGGGGATATCCTGTACAACACCCATCTGTATGTTCATCCAACGTGCCATATCCTTTGTACAGGACATGATATATCCCGCAGGTTTGTTACCGGCATAATTCGGAGCATCATACGGGCTTGTTATAAAAAAAGAAGATCGATAGCCTTGTGCCAGTTGCCCGGTTGCCAGTGCCTCTTCTTTATAAGCGTAAGTATGATATAAGCCCAAGGGGCGAAATACCTGCTCCGTCATAAAACTTTCATAACTTTGACCTGACACCACTTCAATAACCAACCCTAATACATCATAGTTAATAGTTCCATACTTATATTGTTCACCGGGAAGAAATTCCAGTTCCGTATCCACCAATGTTTCCACAGTTTTGTGCAACATGTCCGGCGTACTGCCCTGCGGGATACTTTGGATATGCTTTCGATTTGTCAAGCCGCTGGTATGATGCAAAAAATGATTAAGTGTAAGGCTCTGCATATTAACGGGCATCCCCTTATACTCCACAGTAAGCCAAGGTAAATATTTATTAACAGGGTCGTTCATGGACAATAATCCCTGCTCCTCTAACAGTAAAATACCTGCACCGGTAAAAGCCTTGCTAACCGAAGCCAGTTCATACAGAGTATTTTCATTCGCAGGCAACCCTTTCTCACGATCTGCGTAGCCAGAGGAAAAGTACAACGTTTTATCTCCAGAAATTATAGAAATTGACATGCCCGGTACGCCTGATATACGACAGGCATCATCCAGCAACTTTTGTATTGCCACAGATTGTGCGTCCGATAACGCATAAACTGGTGTTGCGAATCCTATGAACAGGATAAATGATGTTACTATGGTAACGATAATCTTTTTCAATGGGACCTCCATTATATAATAACTCTTGGATCAAAACTGCTCCATCAGTTTCTCCTTATTCCTAATATCCCACGGCCTTTCGACAAATTATTCCTTCAAATCCGTGAAAACGAATAACGACAGAAAAAGAAAACAGACAAATTTACTATCGAAATCTGTCTGTTTTTCTCTGTAAATGGTGAACAAAGTTCTTCACATGGCAAGTATAAAGATAACTCATTATAATATTTTATCAATATTATACATTTGCATCCGTTGCAAAGGCCTCTGAACCCATTGGTGAAATTGTTACGTAAAGGCGCAGGACATCTTCACCGATATTTATAACCTGCAAGCTTTCCTGACCATCAACCTGCATTAACTCGCCTACCTGCAATAAGGTTTCATTGCCATCCGTGACAACCTTGGCATTACCCTCCATAACCTGCAGGAAAAGAGTTGACTCCAAATGCGTGTGTCCCGGCAGTATTTCCCCTTTTGCAATGTTTAGAACAAAGGCGATTACATTATCGCTCTTAAATATCATCCGCTTAGCGATTTTGCCCTGAGGCTCATGAAAATAATCATTAAAAACGTATTTGTTCATAGATAAATCCTCCTTTAATTTTAGTTTAACTTTAATATACCCCGATTTGGATATATAATAACTGTCCACTTTATCACCACCAGAATAACATATCGTTATAGCTCATTCAAGCAGAATATTTTTACCCAAAATTATACAGACTATCTATGCAAAAACATCAAGTATCTCAATGCTTTGCAAGGAATCCTCCTCAAATGTAAATTTTACAATCCAAGGCATAAGTCCTTTAATATTATTAAAAGAGGAATACCCGAAAGAAGCATCATAGTAATTAATAATTGTACTCAGCGCAGTACCATGGCTGCCGACAACGATATTTTTATTTCTATATTCTTTCAGAACCCATTTCAGCGCATTGATATTCCTGGCTTGTACCTCTCTCAATGTCTCCCCATCGGTAAGTTTGTAATCGAAATCTATCCATTGTCGTTGGCAGAATGCAGTAAAGTCATCAATCCAAACACTGTCAATTTTTCTTTCTCTGAAATCAGAAACAGTTACTACTTGATGACCATATTTGTCTGCAAAATCTTTTACAGTATCAATAGAACGTTTATATGGACTGGATAAAACTACATCGATACTTTTGTCTTTCAGAAAATCCGTAACAAGCTTCCTGTCTGACAAGCCTTTCTCTGTAAGTTCCCGCAGCTCATCGTTATGATTCATATAATTTGGTTCCGCATGCCTTACGAAATAAACCCCAGTCATTTTTCACCTCACCGGATATTATCTGCATTTATTTTATTATTTTCTCAAAATCCATTCCCCAGTACAACAAAATAATACCGCCATATATCTATAACTTTATGTTCTACCCATTTTGTTTATTATGTCTTCACAACTCAATGATGGTTGATGAGCCAGTTGAATTATTACCGTCAAGCCACTGCCATTGTTCCTCAAGTTCCAATTTACCATTGTCTAACATGTTGGGAATGCTATGGCATTTCCCGATTCTAAGTTGGCCACTGCTGTTTATATGTTGATAGTAAAAATCCAACTCTCCATTATCTGCCATAGTACCGATTAAGTACCCACGAAAAATACCACCGCCGGTATAGTCAGCCCAAATCACATTTTCTTGCTGAAAATAATTGAAAACTGTCTGTTCGTTAACCTCACCATTTGCGCTATTTACTTTAGGAACAAACCGCTTGCCATTGAGGTTGATTTTTACCATAGATGCACCGCCTGTTTTTTCCAAAACGTCATAACATAAAAAATCATCTCTGTCAGTGCGCAACGAATGAGATGAGCGGTACCTGTATCCGCATTTCATGTACATTTCTTTTGCAGGCAAGGAAGCATCCAAGCGAACAGTCGCATTTTGTCCGAAAATTATTTGCTCTGAAAAGTTGAGCAATGCCTTTCCGTATCCTTTACCTTGATATTCCGGTAGTACAAATAGGCGGCATATCTCATTACCTTTTATAGTAGTCGTGCCGACCATCGTATTTCCTTTTTCAAGCATATAAATTCTGTTCGACTCAATATCATCCAAGATATTTTTATCGCTATGATGATCCAGAAAGAAATCTACTGCTCCTTCAGGATAGTAATGGGGATATATTGCTTTTATTGTTTCACAAGTAATGCATTTGACCATACTGAAATCGTCTATAGTCGCTTGCCTTATATTCATCAGAAATCCCCCTATCATTGACCAATAATAAATATAAATTAGTCCACCGTCTGTTTTTCCATGTAAATTTTAATATTTATAACTCAAAGCTTTCCGTTTTCAGATTGCAGTAATGCCTTCCTTTACTGGCCGTAAACTTTAGAACACAATAATCAGGATCGTTTATTCCTTTTCTATAAAACATTGTGTCACCTGTCCGCCAAATTTCCTCTTTTATCTGGGGGTCTTCTAACACCTCCATTGTACCAATAAGCATGACACCTTCGTAACGAAAACGTCCCTTGTTAAAGAAATAAACGCTAGCCTTCTCATTCTTTCTATACTGCTCTACGCGCATAGAAGATGTATTAGTAGAAAAATAGAAGCAATTACCGTCAATCTTACGCGGCATCAGCATAGCTTTCATATTGGGAAACCCATCATCATCTACTGAAGCAATAAAGGCCACTTTCTGCCTCCCAATAAAATCAAAAATCTGATCTGCTGTTTTCATAAATCCCTCCCTCTTAGATTTTAGCTATTTTTTATTCTGTACCAAAATACTCCATATCACCCAATGGCTATAGTTCGGGAAAATAAATAATCCTTCATTTAAATTTGCATCACAACAAACTTTTTATGGCTCTCGTTAAAGCAGTATCCCAAGGCCTTGACTCCATCAATCTAATACTGTTCTGATTACAAGTATCTGCTATCCACTTCCCGTATGCAACGCTTATTTCGGCCCTGTAATTTTGTAAATCGCCGCCTTCTCTCGATAAATAATTCTGCAATATTTGATTTATATCCGATTCATTCACAAAAATTGATTTTACTTCCGGATTCTCGAAAGACATTGTAAATTCGGGATAAATAAAATCGCCCTCAATAATGATAGGTAATTTATCTTCAATATGTCTATTTACAAGCTCTTTCAATACAGGAATCATTTCTTTGCTTACATCAATCAACCAGTTTACATTGCCATCAACTCCGATATCTTTCCAATCTACACCGGTATTCCAATAATGTATTGCAGGAAAGCTTTCCTTTGTTGTAACTGTTTCTATGGATAGGTGTATATCATCTACTTCCAAGACATTCACACCATAGAATCGAGCAATTTCATAAGCTATACTTGATTTCCCCGTTCCCGAAGGTCCACCAATAAATAAGACTGTCCAGTTTCTGTTATTACTCACTTATTAAACTCCAACCTCTCACACAACCGCAATAAGCTTCATACCGTATTATACTACTCACTTATAATAATGCAAAATGAGGACTCTCTATGACCGATTCCATTTGACATAAACAAAACGGGTGTCCGGCGGGGTCAAACATAACTCTCCAATCATCAGAAAACTGCTCATCTGCCATTGTTGCCCCACAACGAATTGCATATTGAACTGCTTTTTCTAAATCATTAACTGCAAAGTCCATATGTGCCATTTGCTGTTGCGCCTCAGGTACTTCCGGCCACACAGGCGGTTCATACGCTGAATTCTGTTGAAACAATATACCAGGATAAGCACCCTGGCTCCTTCCCGGAGCACCTACGCACGCCCATTCCTCATTATGAAATGGTATTTCCCATTTGAGCAACTCAGCGTAGAATTTTGCTAATTCATACGGATCTTTACAATCCATTGTAAAGGAATACATTTTGATTTTCAGTTCATCATTCATAACATAAATACCTCCTATACTAATATTTATCGGTAAACACAAGTGCCATTGCACCTATCGTATCACATTATTTTACAATTTTGCTACTACAATCGATGTTTGGTCAATGCCGTTTATACAACGCTCTTCTCTTTAACCCGTTTTTCTTAGCTTGATCCCGCCAGCCCATATGAGCGGCCAGAAGATATAAGAAGCGTGAGAAGTTGGGATCAAAGGTAATGTTCTCCGCTGAGCGCCCTTGTAAAATGGTATCTGCCAGTGCATTCAGTGTCTCCCCCAGCCGCGTCAACGGTCCTGTCCCGATTGGCACACTGTGCATCATACCTCCCGCGCCAATACCGATCCCCTGTCCCCAAGTCAGACCGGCTTCCTTGGTAAAATGCTGCATCATCTCCATAGCCAGGGCGTTTTGGCAGCCATCATAAAATCCGTTGTTCACAAGCGCATATACCTTCGTCTGAGGGGCTGCCTGTACGATCGATGGACAAATTTGCTCCAACTGACGCAATAGGTTTGCCGGAATGCCATCTACATACAAGGGAAAGGCAAATATGAGGGCATCACACCCTCGCACAGCATCGAGTAATGCGGATGCATCCCCGGATGCACTATCATGCCATCTAATCGTAGCATCAGCCATACGCTTTTCCAGCGCCTGTAAAACGGTCTTGCTCGTACTATCTCCACGTTTGGGACTTGCATTTATCAGCGTTATATTCATATAAATACCTCTTTGCCGGGTAGATTATCGTCATGAAAATGTACTCTTACCTCGGGCGCACCAAAGTTTAATGCATTCGCTGCCGCCAGTTTTTGCGCCGTTTGCTTCTGTTCCGTCTTGCCCGCGGCTTGATAGAAATGATAAGTAAATGACGGAGACGATGGAAATCGCTGTACATGGTGCATTTCACCCTCTACAATGCGAAAAAAGGGGAGCATATAGCCAATGCTGCGATCCAGAACCGCTTTTATATCTGCCGACAAACCGCCAAACGTCAGCTTACTGATGATAATAAGTTCATCATGCCGCGGAATCGCATGGCAAAACTCCCTCGCGCGGTCATTTATTACACATTGCCCGGGCGTCTTGATCCAACATCCGAAGCAGCCCACACAGTGCCGTACTGCGGGCTGTGAACAAAATACTGTTGTATCCTTATCGTATGGATATAATTCCTCCGCCATTTTGGGCGAAAGATCATGCAAAATTAGTTTTTTGCCATATGTCCTCCATTTTACTTTAAGTTTTTCTTATAAATCAGTGCCTCTCCGTTCAATTTCCCACACACTGCAGGCGTTGTTATATCCATAATATCATATTTATTTCCACAAAAAAAGATACATCTTCTCTCGGTAATAACATGACTCCCATAAGTCAGACCTAAAATCTAACTTATGGGAGTCCACTTTTTTCTTATGGAGAGATATATCTTTTACTAATTCCGAACAGTATATTGATGACTTTACGAACACAAAAACCATGTATATCCATACTTGTCAAGTACCTCCGCTCCCCCGCCGTTATCGTCCGGGGGCGGGTGAGGCATAAATCCGTGAACTAGCGTACCTCCTTCGGCAAGCTTGGGGATTATTTCTTCAATTTTTTCACGCGATGGAAAGAGAACAAGGATGGACATCCCTGAAATCAGAACAGCCTCATCCGTATCGCCGCCACTGATACCACCACCTGATTCTGTCAGTGTAACCATGGCGTGCATCACCGGATTATCGGGGTCATCATTCAGGCGTGATAAGGCAGTGATTCTCCCTCCAAATGCATTCGCATAGAAATTGAAGGCCTCTTCGCAATTGCCGTTAAACCGTAAATAGGGCATAATCATATGTTTTAAGTCCTTTCTACCTTTATTTCTTCCATTATACCTTAAAATTTATAATTATCATTGTAAAAAACGGACATACCTTGCATGTACTGCTGCGGAGTCAAACCGCATATCAATGTGAAATCATGAATAAAATGTGACTGGTCAAAAAAACCTGTGTGTGCCGCTATCTCCGCAAATCGCATATTTGTATTTTGTAGTAATTGCAAGGCGTAATTTACACGAACAATACGTGCAAATGTTTTAGGACTTGTTCCGATATGCTGCAAAAATAAACGCCGTATATGTTTTTCGCTGTAAAAGAACTCCGTGGATAGTTCTCGAACGCCTATATTTCCATTATGAGTTAATATTTTCTTTTTTATTGCGGTGACTGTCTTCCTTTCACAACAATCTGTCAGACGGTCAAGAAATATTTTATCAAGTGACACGACTAAGGCTTCGATGCTTTCAGATTTAAGCAACTCGTTTTCAATTGCCTCCATAAGCGGTCTATCGATGGCACTTAGTTCAAATGATAAATCCACAAATTCAGATTGGTCTGCTCGTATAAGTGGGAACAAACAACCGGAATGAAATTCAATCAGCAATAAGAACTTCATTTTATTTGCATGTTCTCCAACATTACAAATCTTTGTATTTACACCTCGTAATGTGCTGATAATTGTTTGATCGCTTACAGATATTACCATTGTAGAACTTGCCGAGGGTAATATTGTATATTTATCCGGCATATTTGTTGGGAATGTAATTGTATAGCATGAAATATAAGGCTGTAATAAAACATTGGGCGGTATATACAAAAAGTCATCTCCACGGCTTAAAGATATTCCTTGATAAGATTCTATATTTTTCTTAGAGATCATTTTCAGTCATCCTTTTAATAAACTGTCCAAGATATAAATACTCAGAAATTTAGAGTTATTTGCTCATTAAATATAACATCCATAGCAATCTCCTTAGCTGCAGTGCTTGTGACTGTTGTATTTTCCGGATCATCGAGGCGAACAGCGAAATAAATGGTTTCTCCTTCGCTTTCAAAAAAACCGACAAACCAAGCATCTACACATTTTCCATCTTTCTTGCCCATTCCCGTTTTGCCATACAAAGCAATGTTTGTATTATCCGTTTCAATCTTCATTACATCCTTCACGGTTTTCGTATGTTCCTCCGCGAAAAAGCTCTCATCCTGAAAAATCCGTGCCAATACATCTAGGAACTATTTCTCCTTCATGTAAGCCGATTAGTGAAGATACGATTTTAAACGTAGAACACGGGGAAGATGGCTGGTCGCACAAAATCTCATTATAAAGAAAATACTCATTGCCCGTGGGACGAAAAAAAACTGCACCGCCATTGATTCCATCAAAATAGGTTTTGAGATCCAAGATTTTATATTGAGGAGCCGGTGAAAGTAAAGGAAGAGATTCTTCACTCTCTTTTATGCTTTGGCCGGGTTCCATGGTCTGCTTTCCCGCACCTCCTTTGATATGGTAAATGTGTCATTTACACCTTGTCCGCAAGCGGCCATGGTATGTTTTTTGCACACTCGCTTTGCTCGGCGCAGTATAATATTGCTAAAATATTATATTTTTATAGCTCTGTTCTTATCATATGTTGTATTCGAAAAAGACACATCAAGGAAAATTGGTGTTGAGGAAATCGAGAATGGTTTTGCTAAATTCCAAGTCTTGCGCCGGCACATAAAAATATTCTTCATAGCATATAAAATGTTCATCACCTTCACGGATGAAGGTCGTTACGTCAATTTGATTCTTATTTGCTTCCGCTAGCAGTTTTTCAAATTGTGAATAGGGAACTTGGGAATCTTCCGTCGAATGCATCAGCAGAATAGGCCGCTCTCCCAATTTTGAGATGCCGTTAAATGGTGAATATCTTAAAGCATCAAAGCCAAAATGCAAGCCCAAGTACATGTTTACGAAAGGTTTGTCTAAAACACTAATTACTTTAGGGATGCCCCCCATAGACATATACTCCACGAACATATCTGACCATGAAGAAAACGCGGAAATTGAAATAACCGCATCAATTTCGGGAATCTCTCCGGCCGCAATAATAACGGTACCTGCCCCCATTGAGGTACCCATTGTCACAATGGGTAAATCCTTGCTTTCATCATCACCAATAAGAAAATCGACTCCGGCCTTGACATCAAGCCATTCGGTCATTCCCAAACCGATTTCATCACCCTCGCTTTCACTGCGGGCACGCATTTCAATCAGCAAGGAATCCCAGCCATTATCAGCTAGCATCTTGGCATATCCAAAAAAAGCTGTAACCGAGGGATTTTCAATTCCCGATAAAAGAATGACAGTACCTTTGGGACTATCTGCCCGGGTTCGCCATGCAGCAATCGATAAAGAATCGTCTGTTTTCAGCGTTATTCGTTCAGAATCAATTCCATAATCTGTAGATATGTACTGTTCTTGTTCAAGCCGCTGACCAAGGAACATAGGCATTACCATAAAAGGAGTAGCTATAAGTGCCCCCACAAAAAGCACAGTAAGAACAATAGCAATAATGATAAGTATCTTTTTTGTCTTTGGCTTTTTACGTTCTGTTTTAACTGAATTTGAACTCATGAAAAATATCTCCTTATAATGAATTTGAATTAAATTTTATTATCTCCTTATTTCTTTTCAAAGTCAATCAGTTATATAAAGTAGCTATATCATATATTCTACGCTTCATTTCTGTACGGATATGTAACGGCTCTAAACACTCGCATTTATCCCCAAAGCTGAAAAGAATATTGTAGTAGTATTCGTTCTCTATGAAAGGAAAACTAACAAGGTAATGCTCATCACCGTCTGGCGAAAAATGTTCATAAGTGCAATAATCAAGTACCCTGTCCATAACAGATTTATGAATACGAATTTTGATTTTTATTTGCATAGCTGCCAAAATATCAGTAAAATCTAACTGCGGTTTCTGATGATCTCGTGGCGTAAAAAAATTTTCTTGTATCTGTAGGTTTGATGTACGGGATAGTTTGAATAAGCGAAAATCATTTCTTTTATGGCAATACCCGTGCCAATACCAATGACTACTTTTCAATACAAGCTGATACGGCTCGGCTGTCCGTTCGGTTTTATTTCCGTAGCGGTCTGCATATTCAAAGGTCAGCAGCCTGCTTTCCTGTAAAGCCGTTTTAATAATTTCTAAATATGGTTGTATGTTCCTGTTTCCCATCCATGGACTTAAATCTATATATATTTGATTTGCTTTTATCTCAATGTCTTTCGCTCTGTCGGCAGGGATAAAACTCTTGACTTTCGCAAGGGCGTTTACCAGTTCATCCCCTCGTATCATGTTGGAAAGATTGGAAAGCCCCATCAAGATAGCGGAAAGGTCTGCAGTCGAAAAAACCTTTCTATCTATCTTGTATTTCTGCATGATTTCAAAGCCACCGCCAACTCCCGGTGCAGAACAAACAGGAATGCCCGCCATATTGATAGTGTCTATGTCACGGTAGATTGTGCGGGGTGAAACTTCAAACATATCTGCTAACTCCTGTGCGCCTATACGCTCTTTATCAAGGAGTATCATAATAATGCTAACAAGCCTGTCAACTTTCATCCGATATCCGCCTTTCAAAATTTCTTTTTATCAATCAGAACCACCGGCTTAGCCGGTGGTTTGCTCAAGCCCTATAAGGGCGTATTACCGGCTCTGAGTCTAAAGACTCTTCGATAAGGCTCGCCAGCCGCAACATCATTTGTCTGCTGAGCCCTTATGGGCTCTTTTTACTTGCTTTGCTTTACTGGCTCACCCGTAAACGGGTCTATATACTCTTTTAATGTCATTTGATCATATTCCAAATCTTCTTTTAACTGGTTCTGGATATACTCTTTGATCTTCTTTGCATTTTTTCCTACCGTATCTACATAATATCCTCTACACCAGAAGTGGCGGTTCCCAAATTTATATTTCAGATTTGCATGTCTTTCAAATATCATCAACGTGCTCTTTCCTTTCAGGTATCCGATAAAGCTTGCCACTGACATACTCGGTGGTATCTCCACCAGCATGTGCACATGATCCGGACAGATTTCTGCTTCTACTATTTTTACCCCTTTTCTCTTGCATAGCGTACTTAATATATTCGCTACGTCCTGTTTTAACTGCCCATATACTATTTTTCTCCGGAACTTCGGCGCAAATACTATATGATACTTACAATTCCATTTCGTATGTGATAAACTATTTACATCCATTTTGGATACCTCCTTTGTTTTGGTGCGGTTGGCGAACCTGTACCTATTATAACATTGGAGGTTTTTTACTGTAAGCTAAAGCAGTTCTTATCACACCTGCATAGCAGGTGGTTTATTAAAAGACTGCTATACAATATATATTGTTGCCATACTGATGTCAACAATTGTATGGTACTATAAAAAAGTAAACAAATCAATCTGTTACTGTTCATACAGTAACATTAATCTACCTATCAGGAGGAAACACTATGCAGAAAAAAGCCTTAATAATAATTGATATACAAAATGATATAACAAAGAATTATAAGGATATTATTGACAATATCAATAAAGCCATTGATTGGGCAGTCAACAATAATATTCATGTTATTTATATAAGACATGAAAATTTATCAGCTGGCACGAGGACCTTTAAACCCAATACATATGGAGCTGAATTAGCTTCGGACTTGGAAATAGTATCAAAAAATATTTTTACAAAATACAAAGGAAATGCATTAAGCAGTGAAGAATTTACAGACTTTATCAGTAAAAATGAGATATGTGATTTATACATAACAGGAGCAGATGCTGTCGCTTGTGTTAAATCAACCTGTTACAACTTACGCAAAGCAAATTATAGCGTTAATGTATTATCAGATTGCATTACAAGTTATGATAAAAGGAAAATTGACGAAATGCTGCACTATTATGAAAGTAAAGGCAGTAAAATCATTCGTTTAGATGAGTTGTTACTTAATCATATCTTTGAAACATAAATTGAAATTTATCTTTCTGATTCTAAGATGGCATATTCCAATTCATCTTCCCATATTACATTGCTATTCTTAATATATTTACAATTTTGTATAAAATGTACTTCCCTACGCATATTGCATTTTTCTAGCACTCTCCATGACCCAATCTTTTTTAATAGCAACCAACCAATGATTGCTGTATCAGTTTCATAATCTAAATGAATTCTGGAACGACCAATTTTCTCTTGATTATATTTTAAAATTACTGCCATTTCAAAATTCACTCGAGGCTTCTCTCCCCAATCACATATGACTTTATTTAAATGCTTTTGAGCTGTCTCTGCACTCATGACATCATTTGGCATATATTTCATTATTTCTTCATTGGAATAAAGACTCATCATAATATCAAAATCATCTTCATTAAATGATCGCATTGTTAATCTTTCCGTTTCAATCATTACAATTATACCTCACCTTTATAAATTCCTGTTTATTCGTGTGATTGAATAAATCTTAAATCTATTATAACACGCTTTTCTATATAAAAAAGGACCCTGCTGTTGCAAAGTCCTTTTGTTTTTGTAACAACTATTTTGCCATATGCTTACTCCAAGTCTTCAAAAGAAAGCAGGTGTCCACCGCGTAATTTGTGCCGTGCTCCCTGAATAATGGCATCCATTTTCTCAAATTCCTCCAATAGTTCTTTTTCCTCAGAACTGGTCGTGATTACCTTGCTGATACCGCCATTTTTGATAACAATGCGTTTATCAGCAATCAACGCCAATAGCGGATCATGGGTTGCCATCAATACAATTTTATCTTCAGCTACCAGAAGCTTTAACGCTTTTTTACGGTCAATACCTGCGTTTTCAATCTCATCGATCAATACGATGGGCGAAGAACTCAAAATCGCAGTGTCTGCAATCATCAATGCACGAGACTGACCACCTGAAAGGCTGGTCACGGGAGTGTCCATGCGGAATTGTTCACCCGCCAAATTGTTGGCTTCTTCAATAATACGGGCAATCACCGTATCAGGATCTTCACACAGACGGCTCCCGGCATGTAACTGCAAGAACTCCTGTACCGTCAAATCCATAACAAAGTTCATATTTTGTGACAGTTGGGCAACCAATTTATTATTAGAGGAAAACCTCCACTTATTATCAGGAACTGCTTCGTTGATCAAAATGCTGCGCCCTGTTGGGGTGTCAGCTTGTGCCGCCCATTCAATATCCGCCAACAGACGGCTTTTTCCCGATCCGGTCGGGCCGACAATAGAAATGATTTCAGACGTATGGACGGTCAGACTTTCAAAGCCTTCGGGTATACCGGATTTGTCACGTCCGGGGAGAATAGTCAACGAGCTTACCATGTTCGACTCTCCCAACCCCAAAAACTCCTGCATTTGGTTGATGAATACCGTAAGGTCAGACGACAGTTTTTCTCTGTCTATCGCCTGATCTTCCAGCTCTTCCAAGGTGAAATGATCCAAAAACTGAGAAAAAGTCAGTTCCTCATAGCCGGAAACATCCAACTTGTTTTGCTCAAAGTAAGATATTGCGTAAGGATGCTCTTCCAGCAAGCGTGCTATGCTCAAGTCCATCATTTATCATCCACCCCCAAATCCATTTTTTTAATATTTCCCATCTGAAAGGCTTCCCCAATGCGGGTTTCACCCAAACAATAAGAGCAAAGTGCAGCCGGCATGGGAAAACGCAGCTTCATCCCCTGCACCGAATCCACCTTCTGGCCTTTATCGTAAAGGAGTGTTCCCAATTCATACGCACCCTGACCCGTCAGACCGTTTACGTGCATGGTAATAGCTTTGGGGTTTACTGAACTGACACGTGATGCAAATACCTCACGTTCCGCCTGTGATACAATATCACCCTTAGTGATGACCACCAAATCAGCGGATTTCAGCATGGGGCCAATTTTTTTCGGAGTATTGATACCCGATAGATTGTCGATAACACACACGCCCTTAATCTCTTTGATATAAGGGGAACAACGGTTACACAGCCCGGCTGATTCACTAATTAACAAATCCAGTCCGATATGGTTACCCCATCGAACAATCTCTTCGATGTTAGATGCGAAAAAATGGTCAGGACACAGTGCACCTGAAAGGCCCTTTTTTACAGGGATACCAGCCTTTTCATATGCGATGTCATCGTCGGTATACAAACAATCAAATTTGACAACTCCTACCTTAATGCCCCGATGTTGAAAAGCAGCAATAGTTTTCAAAATGACCGATGTTTTACCCGATGAGGGCGGCCCCGAGAAAATCGTTAAATTCATAGTTGCTCCTTCCCATAGGCTTCGAAGAATAACTGCTCTGTTGTTTCAATCAGCTGACTGATATCATTCTCGTAAATATAGTCCCATCCCAACCACATAAAGTTCTGCTCCGGCTGCAAGCGGTTGTCTACTAACGGATTAGTAGATGGAAATTTACCATTGGAAGTAAACACTTCTCCAACCTCTTTTGAGAACAAGAAATCTACAAAGGGTTTTGCTTTATCTTTGGATTTTGACTTCGCCAACAAGAAAATGGGACTTACAACAGCTCCGTCTTTGGGCCATACAGGAACCAACGGACTTTTAGCATCAATCATATGCGTAAAGAAATAAGGGGTGATAGTCACAGCGGGAACAACGTCCTCTCCTTTTTTGATATGTGATTTCACCATCTGTGCGGGGTGCATACTGCGCAACATAGCACGTCCCAACTTGGTGACTCCCTCTTCGCCGTAATAACGATGAATGTGTAACAACAAGGCATTGAACATATCCAAATCGCGAGTAGGCAACGAAATACTGTTTTCAAATTCAGGACGAAATAAGTCCGTCCAACTTTCGGGGAATGGACGATCACCCAACACGGCGGTGTTCACCATAAAGATAGCGGGAACCACACCGATGATGGCGTACTGTCCGCGAGGATCTTTCATGTTCAGGCTTTCGTTTTCAAAATCTGAATTCAAGTGTTCCACTCCGGAAATTTCCTCGAATACACCGATATCACGATACTGTCCCATCAGTTTTTGGTCAAAAAACAAGTCAAAACCTGCCGACAGATACAAATCGGACAAACCGTCGGGATTTCCGCCACTTGCCAATACTCGCTCTTTGATATGGTCTAATCCCATACTTGCCGCCTGCAGATTATAGTCTACCTCATAACCAAAACTATCCTTTTTCTCATTAAACCAGCTTTCGAACTTCTCCAATAAAGGAATTCGAATTGGGCAAGGCAGAACACCTTCGATGCGAATATCGGCTCCGGTATCCTTCTTCATATCGGTGAGTCCCGTCGAAACGCTATATTGACTCTGTTCGATCGCATCTTCCATCTTCTTCACAAACAGTTCTACATTGATTTTTTTACTACGTAAAGCTGTTTCCAAGGAAATGGTTTTTCCCATAGTTTTTCTCATGGCATCATTTTTCAATGGTTCAAAACCGTTGGCCGCCAAAAGAGCAATCATCTCGGGATATTTTTCTGTAATATCATAAATAGTATCTGTTAACTTAAAATAGTTTTCCATAAAAAGTTTCCTTTCAAGTGTTTCTTGTTTCTTACTTTCAGTTTGTCCGTAAACCTGATGACACAAAAACAGTACAACTATAATCGTTGTACTGTTTCCTGCACCTTATCCCTCGTCCGGGAAAGCTCCAACTATTCCATAGAGCCAGAGCATCCAAAGGCAGCTTTTGATACTGCATTAGGCGACTGCCCTTGCGCAACAGGGCGAAGTTAACTTCCATTCTTCACTCTCTCATAGTTGTCTGCCACCGTGTCCCAAAGGATGACATTATAAAATGCTTTCACATAATCGGCACGAAGATTCTTATACTTAAGGTAATACGCATGTTCCCAAACATCAATACCTAAGATCGGGGTATATCCCGCCTTCTCCATGAGAGGATTATCCTGATTCGAACTGGAGGATAGCAACAGACTGCCGTTACGACTCGCAGACAACCAAGCCCATCCCGATCCAAACTGTCCCACAGCCAGCCCGCTCAGCTTCTCCTGAAAAGCGGAAATACTTCCAAATTCCTGTTCCAGTAGCTTCTCAAAGGCTCCGGTTGGCTCTTTACCGCCATTTGGTCCGATAGTGGAGAAATAGAGATTGTGATTGTAATAACCACCTCCGTTGTTGCGAATCGCTTGACGCAGCGCAGGATCTGCGATTTCATCTAACGAGGACAACAACTCCTCGATTTCCTTGTCCACACCGGCCTTTGCCACCGCATCATTAAGATTTTTCGTATATGCGGCATGGTGCTTGGAATAATGTGTCTCCATGGTCAGTGCATCAATGTGCGGCTCAAGATCGTTATAAGAATAGGGTAATTTATATTGTGTATACATAATTCAAACCTCCTTAATAAATATATCAGTTAGTTATAGCTAACTTGCTTGATGATATTGTATCAGTTTTACTCCCGAAAAGCAAGCCCCAGTAATAACATATCTTTTCGCCATTTCTCCCGTTGATGCTGAAACAAGATCAATACATCCCCAAGGGGTGTAGCCCATTGAATCGACACCATCTTCAATTGCCAATTTCATCTGCTCGATATGTCTGGACAGATAACTCTATACAAAATTGGGCTTATATATCATATAACTTGCCAAATTTATCATTGAGATACGCGATAAAGTATTTTGCACTTGGCTCTTCACCCGTAATTTTCTTGATTAATTCAGCCGGCTTTAATGTTGCACCATGCTGATGGACATTTTCATTCAGCCATTTAGTGATAGGAGCGAAGTCTCCACAGGTTATTTGCTGTCTCCAATCCGGAATCTCATCTTTCATCTTATTGAAAAATTGTGCTCCGTATAAGTTACCAAGCGCATAGGTCGGAAAATATCCGAAATCGCCGCAGGACCAATGAATATCTTGCAATACTCCCTCAGCATCGTGTTCAGGTTCCACACCCAAATATTCCTTATACTTTTCATTCCAAAGTTTTGGAATATCATCTATATTAATGTCACTGTTTATCAGAAGCTTTTCCATTTCATAGCGAATAATTATATGAAGACTGTAAGTCAATTCATCGGCATCGATCCGAATCAAAGATGGCTCTACGCAGTTAATCGCTCTATAAAACGATGTGAGGTCCACTCCTTCGAGTTCTTTGTAGGTTTCCTGAAACTTCGGATAAAAATAGTTCCAAAATTCCATACTTTTTCCAAGGATATTCTCATAAAATCGGGATTGTGATTCGTGCATGCCCAGTGATGCAGCCACACTCAAAGAAGTTCCCTCGAGTTCATCCGAAATATTTTGTTCATAAATTCCATGACCTCCTTCATGAATCATCGAGAAAATTGCAGGTCTGAAATCTGAGGTATCATATTTTGTAGTTATCCTAACATCCTTATTCCCGAAGTTTATCGTAAACGGATGCTCAGACACATCGATTCTTCCTCTTTTTTCATAGTCATATCCCATCTGCCCTAAAATAATCTCCCCCAGCTTCCTCTGGCTTTCAGCAGAATAATTTCCTTTTAAAAAAGCATCATCCGTTTTAATATTTGAACGCTTGATTCTTTGTAACAAATCGACAAGTGCTTCTTTCAATTCCCCAAATACTGCGTCTAGCCTTTCTGTTGTCATTCCCGGTTCATAAATATCTAAAAGACCGTCATACTTGTTGTCTCTAAAACCCCAATATTCAGAAAACCTTTTATTATAATCGATAATCTTAGCAAGATACGGTTTAAAAACCGAGAAGTCCTTCTTCTTTTTCGCTTCTTCCCACGCATTTTGTGCGAGTGTTTTATCAATTTCATATTGAACGTATTCAGCCTCAGGTATCTTCGTTACTTTATTATATTCTCTCGTTATATTTTCTATTATGGCTTTATTTAAACGATCCAAACCATCAATTTCACTAAAATAATCGATGAACGCTTTCATCTTTTCCGATGTAGTGAGCTTGTAGCTCTCGCCTGTTAAATATCCGATCATCTCACTTCTGTATTTAACCGCATCTTTTGGCATATTTATCGCGCTATCCCAGTGCAATAATGCAATAGAACTTGCCAGATACTCTATTTTTTTGAGATATTCCTTCAGTTCTTCCATTTTTTCCATCGTTTTATTATCCAATTCAATAACCTCACCTTTCTTCTTGAATCACTACTATAACCATTCATCCCAGTTGATTACTAAGCTCTATTTGTCATTTTATTCGATTGGAACATCAAATTCCCGATTTTTATAATAATATTTTCTATCTTCTTCCGTAATCTCCCGTATAACCCTACACGGATTCCCCACTGCGATCATATTATCCGGGATATTTTTAGAAACAACACTTCCGGCTCCTATAATCACGTTATTTCCGATGGTCACTCCCGGTAGAATCACACTATTTCCGCCTATCCATACATTGTCTCCGATTGTGATTGGAATTCCATATTCATATCCTGTATTGCGGCTTTCCGGGTGAATCGGGTGACCTGCCGTATAGAGAGAAACATTTGGCGCAATCTGTACATTTGCACCAATCGTCACTTTACCAATATCTAAGACTGTAAAATTATAATTTGCAAAGAAGTTCTCTCCCACTTCAATGTTCCATCCATAATCACACTGAAACGGAGCTTCAATCCAAATGTTTTCTCCTGTCTTTCCTATAATATATTTTAACATCTCTGGAATTTTTTTTCTTTCCTTAGGTGGCAACATATTAAAATCATATATTTTCTGTCTACATGCCGTACGTTCCTCCGTTAAACCATCCAACCATGCTTTATATGGTAATCCTGCTAACATTCTTTCTCTTTGATTCATAATTTGTCCCTTTACTCTGTTATTTTTTCTATCTTATTTTGATATTTTTTCATTTTATTAATTTCATAAAATGTTTTCTCTTTCGTTTATCTTCGACAGCGCACCGGGAACTAACTTCAGAGCTTGTAACGACGGTGCATACTTTTTGTGGCTTTCACACTATCTAAATCTAGATATATTATACAATATTTTGAAATGAAAGCTATGTCTTTTTGCGCTTACTATGGAAAAAAGAATTTTTCGTTAGGAGTATTGCTTCTTATGAGGCCGGCTAACAAGATAGCAGCTTTTTTAATTTCTATAGTTGTGGTATTTAGGCACAAATCATAGTTCGTTTTTTCTCCCCATGATTGCCCGGTATAGAACTGATAATACTTCGACCGCTCCTTATCAACAGAAAGTATCTTCCGCCGTAGCGCCTTGTCTGTTAAATCTTTTTGGGTTTCCCCTTTCTCCCGACAACGTGCCATCTTAAAATCCATATCCGCATATACAAATAAGCGCAAGGGATTGTATTCATGTAAAATATAGTCAGCACAACGCCCTACAATCACACAATCAGAAGTTTGGGCCATTTGGGTAATGATACTGCTCTGTTCAGAAAATACCAATGTACGCTGTTCAAACGCCGAATTGGTCATTGGCGAAAATGTACGGCCTATGGTAATGGGGAACAAGGGATAGGGTTTCTGCTCCTCGATACGCTTAATATATTCCTCTGTAAAATTCGTTTTTTTAGCAAGCTCCTCGACAACTTCATTATCGTAATAAGCAATCTGTAACTCCTCTGCAAGCCGTCTGCCAATTTCCCTTCCACCACTTCCAAACTCCCGGCTAATTGTAATAACTCTATTCATATACATCCCCGCTCTTTCACTTATGGTTTTCTGTTTCTACTTTCATTCCTTTTCGGAATCTGAAATATAAAATGCACCCAATCCCGGCAACAATCAGTTCGGTTGCCGGGAACACACACCAAACGCCTGTCATACCACCGATAGAAGAAAGCAAGAAAGCCATCGGAATGATAAGAATAAATCCGCGCAAGATAGAAATGATATGCGCTGGCCGGGCATATTCCGTAGATGTGAAATAAATGGACATGATAATATTGAATCCAGTAAAAATGCAAGCTACAAAGTAAATCTTCAAACCAACAACAGCAATATTCTGCAAAATAGCGTTTTGTTCACTATTGAAAATACTTGTAATTCGCGGTGCCTGGAAAAATACCAGGGAATAAATGATACCCGATACAAACAGCATTGTTGTCAAGGCATATCGCAGTAATGTTTGCACTGTTGCATAATCACCTTTGCCATGATAACTGCTCAAAAGTGGTTGAACACCTTGAGCAATACCTGTATAAATCGAAATAACGACTAAAGAAAGATTAGCAATAACACCATAAGCTGCAACACCAACATTCCCTTGCAGGCGAAGTATGATTGCATTAAACACAATCATTACAATACCGGAAGACATTTCTGTAATGAGAGATGGTGCACCGCTTGAAAAAACTCCGGTACTGATCTTTGCTGAAATTGTACATCTCTTCAAATGAAAATGGTTCTTCCTTTGGAAAAAGAATGGTGAAAGAATTATCATACTGATTATTGGAGCAAGCCCGGTAGCAAGAACAGCACCAAATATCCCCATGCCAAGAGGAAACATAAAAACATAGTCTAAAATGATATTGGAAAAGCTCCCTCCCAACATAGCTAACATGGAGAGTTGGGGAGCACCATCATTTCGTACAAAACACAAAAGAACATTATTCAATATGAACATAGGTGCAAATAGCAGTATCACTTGAAGATATATTTTGCTCATTTCAAAAACTACTTCATCTGCACCTAACAGCTGAATGATAGCTCCGGAAAAAAACATTCCAAGAATAAAGAAAACAGCCGCAAAACTAAGAGCAAGAACAACAGTATTTGTAAAAATTCGATTAGCGTTATTAGTGTCCTTCTGACTTTTGGCAATGGAATATTTTGTAGCTCCACCCATACCGAACATTAATCCGCTTCCGTGAATAAAGCTATAAATTGGGATTGCAAGATTAAGGGCGGTTAATCCATTTGCCCCAAGCCCTTTTGAAACGAAAAAAGTATCTGCTAATATGTAACAGGATAACCCTAACATTCCAAGAACATTTAAGGATGCGTACTTTGTAAAATCCCTAAGACAACTTGTTTTTCTCATGAAATTCACTCCACAAAAATAAAAACACCAGTCTTTCATATCTTCCATGGCCTAATGATATGAAGTCTGATGCTCAATCTCTTTACCCGGCGGTAAAGGATAAGTCAATGACCTATTCAATTTTCAACCACATTCTAGCACATGGGGTTTTTAATGTCAACTTGTGCATTTTTCAGGATTTCATAGGGTACATTAAAACATTATATTAACTATACTATCAAGTTCAGTAGAATCATCAAAGTACTTACTGAATTGAAATATCGAAAATTCTAAATTAATAAGCAAGAATACGATATTGAGGCACTATTTATATAGAAGAACGCATTAAAATAAAAAATAAGGACGAGTGACTATGAAAATAGAAAATGAATTATTTAATACAATAACGGAACACTTGATGTTTAACGAGAAACCTTCTGATTATCTAAATCAGTTATTCGATTCAGAGGATTTTAAGCAGTGGCCTTTTTCCATGTTGAGGAGGTTAAGGGACACAGAGCAATCAAAAATCCACCACCCCGAGGGAAATGTCTGGAATCATACAATGCTGGTATTGGATGAGGCTGCCGCGGTGAGAGAAAACAGCAGTGATCCAAAAGCATTCATGTGGGCAGTTTTACTGCATGATATAGGGAAACCGGATACCACCAGAATAAAAGGGGAAAAGATTACTGCCTACAATCACGATAATGTAGGTGCTGATTTATCAAAACAATTTCTGGAGGCAGTTACATCTGAACAAGATTTCATTATAAAGGTATGTCTGTTGGTTAAATATCACATGCATATGCTTTATATTTTAAAAGATCTCCCGTTTAGTGATAAAGAGGGATTGATTTCAAGTGTTGATATTAATGATATAGCCTTATTAGGGTATTGTGACCGATTAGGACGGAAGGCCGTTAACCGCAATGAGGTTATGAAGGAATATCGAAGATTTTATTCGATACTGGAAACTATGGCGAAATAATATAGAAAATAATTAGAATTCATGGAACACTCACAAGTCGAATCCGGATAATCCCTTTACCTTTGCCTCAATAACCTTTATGATCTTAATAAATTCCTCGTCACTCTTTCCTGTAGGATCATCAAGCCCCCAATCTTCACGATGTTCGCAGGGTAGGAAGGGACATTCTACGTTGCAGCCCATTGTAATAACAATATCTACAGACGGAATATCAGATAAAATCTTAGAGTACTGCGTCCTTTCCATGTCGATTCCATAAAGTTCTTTCATAAGACGTACAGCATCTTGATTGATCTGCGGCTTTGTTTCTGTTCCTGCTGAATAGCAATCAAACACATCTCCTGAAAAATGCCTGCAAAGGGCTTCTGCAATTTGCGAGCGACAGGAATTATGTACACAGATAAAAGCAATTTTTTTCATATTTGTTTCCTCCTCAAAGTAAATTGGAATTTATTCTTTATTCGTTTTCAAACAAATAATACTTGATGCTACTATAATTATTATTTTTGATATATAGTTAATATACTCATTCCCACCCGTGGAAATCTGAGAGAACGTATTTATCAACGAATGTGTAAATACGCACAACCATAAGCTACAACTTTTCTTATATATCATTCCAAGCAAAAAACAATTCGTTAAAAGTCCGGTAAAAAATCCGAATGCATTTATTTTATTTAATGCCCCATCAATATAGAAATATAAATAATGTCATATTCCCCACATAAAAAATATAGAAATTGTAGTAGCTATAAAACCTATCTTTTTCTCTAAAAGTGGTTGAAAAGTATATCGCCATCCTATTTCTTCTATTCCTCCAAATATAATGGATTTAAAAAAAATAAGAATCGGAAGATACCACTCTGAAGCACCAACAATCAAACTGCCATCCAAAAGCAAGTAACTAAATTCAATTATTATAAATAAGGCGATTACAGGATAATATTCATATGATTTCTTAAAATCGAAAAAATCTGTTATCAATTTTGAGATTGAAATATGCAAATATCTTATTGAAATAAAGCTTCCCCATAGCGCTGATGAGCATCCAGCCACAATAATACAAACAATTCCCATCGATGTAGAATAATCAATTATGTATCCCAATCTTCGTAAAAGGTATAATATTTTAACAGTATTATACTGCGCCGAGCAAAGCGAGTGTGCAAAAAACATACTTTGGCCGTTTGCGGACAAAGTATACTATTCCGCTTACAATAACTATTTGTCCTATACAACCGAATAGATAAATTCTCTCAATTAAATTCTTATCATCTATTTCCACTATTGCACTTCGAAAAAAATTTTATTTATCGACAAATACAAATACCGTTATATCCATAATAGCACATTAATCTAAATCCCTACAGCCGCCATCTGTGTGAGTACCTTTTCGGTTCTTGACCTCATATCCTTTCCGCTGAACTTTTGCAGCGAAAGCTCGGAGACGATACTCCCGTCTTTCGTGAACAAAATTCTATCGGCGCGGGCGGCAATTTTCGCATCGTGGGTCACAAGCAGAATCGCGGTGCCTTCCCTGTTGATGTCCACCAGCAATCCCATGATTTCCTCGGCCGATTTGGCGTTAAGCGCGCCTGTCGGCTCGTCGGCAAAGAGGATCTCCGGCGCGTTTATCAGTGCGCGGCAGATACCGGCCCGCTGGAGTTGCCCGCCCGAGACCTCGGTGGTATCCCTGTTCTCAAGCCCGTCAATTCCTGTTTTCTTCATCAGCGCCTTTGCCCTTTGCGTGGGCACCACAGCATCCTTCTTGCCGTCCCGAGCGGCTGGGAGGATGATGTTATCCAAGAGGTTCAGATTTTTCAACATAGTAGGCTGCTGAAAGATAAAGCCCATTTTCATCCGGCGTACATCCGCAAGCTCATCTTCCCGGAGCTTAGAGAGCTCAGTATCGCCGAACTTCACCGACCCGTCCGATATATCATCCATACCGGAAAGCGCGAACAACAGGGTGGATTTCCCGGAGCCTGACGGTCCCATGACGGCGACAAATTCACCTTTTGTGATTTCAACATTTACTCTATCAAGCACCTTTGCTTGTTCAACGCCCCTTCCAAAGGTTTTTACAATATTTCTTCCGGTAATTATATTTTCCATGGCCTATGCCTCCTTAATGTGTTCGAAAACCTTGAGTGAGCGAATATCTGATACTCCCAGCAATGTGGCGATACACACACACGTCGCAATCAACAGCGGGGAAACCATGTAGGCGAAGAAAGGGTTGACCACGAAATTGAAAGTAGTTGCGCCGAATGCGGATACGATCGCAACGCCAACGTACTCGCCGAGCGTGTTGGCCATTATCGTTCCGATGATAACTCCCAGCACCAGCACAATGACAGAGCGTGTCATATATTGCCCGCGAATACCCTCGCTTGTAAAGCCCATTGATTTCAGAATCGCGATGGAATAGCGGTCTTTGGCTACCAACATCTTCATAAACAACATTGTGACCAGTACGGTGAGCAGAACTGTTACCCCTATTGCGGCGTAGGAAGCCATCTTAATTGAGTTTATCATAGGGCCTAACATCTGATCGATATTTTCCTCAACACCGTAGGCTTTAGCGAAAGGTAATTGCTTGTTATACTGCGCTATGATTTCTTCAGCGTCCGCACCCGCACGGAAGGTAACTGGAATACTGATCGATAAAATATCCCCGGAATTAGTTGCAAAAATAGCTTGCGCCGTCCTACCGCCGTTGGTAATGTCAGAGTAAACCCCGCTGACCGTCAGTCGTTTCTCAGCGCCGTCAACCGTTAGAACAATTTCATCACCAATGGTTTTTGCGAGGTCGTCTGCGTACAAGGTGGAAATCGCGATTTCCGATTCTGTCCGTGGAACCGTTCCCTGAGAATAGGTAATGGGATAGGTTGTATGGTCGCCCAAGCTCACTCTCAGCTTCTGCATGGAGCCGTCATTTGCTTTCATATCGAACATTTTGGTAGTTATCATTGCGTATTTTTCCACGTTCGCGTCTGTTGCCAATAAATTTGCTGCTTCCGCGCCCTTTTGGGTGACGTCCTTTGCCTGTGTTGGCTTGATATATAAAGTGGCGTCGCATATCCCCATGCCCATGTAGGTGATAAAGCTCTTTGCCGAAATCGTATTATAGATGTTTTGTGGTACAATCATAACGAAAGACGAGATAATCAGCACCGTCAACATGGTCACATAGAGTTTTTTACGGGTAAGAATATCCTTGACTCCGAGAAATACATTCCGAGGAAAGAGCCGGTTGTTACTCAGCCGGAAGCCTCTCACCGATTTTGATTTTTCCCGGGGCGCGCCGAACCTAACCGCCTGCGCCGCCGATATTTTCCGAAAGCGCCGCAACACTCCGTTTACATACAGCAAAACTACGCCGTAAATTGCCGCCGTACCGACAAATCCACAAAGCAAGCCCAATAGAAGTGTCTGACGGTCGCTTTCTCCCATGTATAGGCGAATGTTTTGCATGAATGGGCCCGAAATCGGAACAGAAAGCAGGAATCCGAGTACACAGGCTATTCCGGCGATGACACCATATTTTGAGAGGTAGAGTTTTTTGATGTCGCTCAGCCGCATCCCAACGGCCTTTAACACGCCAATTTCCCTGTAATCCTCCTCGATTTTCGCCAGTAGCGTAAAGCGGATGCACAAAAATGTAACGATAATTACCAGTATGACAATCAGCGCCAGTACGCCTATCATGATGCCGTCCGTAAGACCGTTCATCAGCCTTATTTGCGTGTGTATGATAGCTGGCGGACCGTTTGCCGGAAGTCCCGCATCGAAATAGGCAGTCTCAAAATTCGCGTAAGAAACGCCGTCCCTTAACCGGAACTCTATGAGCTGTTCCAATTGCCCGAACTCTCGGATTTTTTCAAGGTCAGCTTCACTCACAAGGAATCGTTTGGAGGATACGAGCGCCGCGTTCATTGTGGAATCCCGTAAGAATCCCGCCAAGGTAAAATCCACGCCATGAATAGTAACCTTGTCGCCGGGCTTCGCGTTACCCTCCTGCATATAGTAAATGGGGAAATAGATTTCGCCGTTTGTGGGACGGATGATTTCGTTGTTTAAGTCGAGCAGGAAATCAAATCTTTCACTCTGTATGGAAAAACCGTTGTCCTGTACACTATCGGCAAGGGTATTGTCTCCTATTACAATTTCGGCGCCGTCGATGTTGAGAAACGGCAGTACCTGATAATCCTCCACAGCCTCTTGGTCTTCGGCGAAGTTCCGAAGTTGTTCCATATCCACATCGCCGGTGTGCATCTGTATAAAATGAATCGCCTTTGCCGAAAGCAGTATATGATCAATAGCACCTACTAAATTCACGCTTAGAGAAACTGCCAAGGCGGTGAGCATAGCCGCAATCAGGATAAATGCTGTGATTGTTGCGGTAATCAGCTTGCTTTTGCGTATGTCATTTTTAATGAGATTACTGTACATATCTACCTCCTCCATTTTTATTTCTAGGCAAGCGCAAAACAAACATCTTTGTGTAGGGCGCAAGTGTGTCCGACACAAAGACCTGGCCGGAATGCTGTTCCACAATCTTTTTCACAATGGCAAGCCCCAGTCCGGTTCCGCTGCCTGAACTTCTTGAATCATTGCCGGAAATAAAGGGTTCGAACAAATTCCCAGCGATTGCTTTAGGAATAGTCGCACCGCTGTCCGCAATCTGAATTATGATATGCTCCGATTCTTCCGTCAGGCTCACAGCCAACAGACTGCCCGCGGGATTATGGCGAATCGCGTTTGTAAGAAGATTGCCGATGGCGCGGCTCATTTCCAGCGAATCCATTTTGTAATATACAGGTTCTTCCGGCAGCCGCAGGGTAAGTTCCATCTGCTTACTCTCAATCTCGCCGAAGAGGGAGGCACAAGCTACACGAAGCAGTTCCGCTATATCGGCTGGAACTAAATTCATTCGATATTGCGGTGCGCCAAGTTTGGAATAAGAAAGCAGTTGGTCAACCAATGCGTTCATTTGGTCTGATTTTGCTTTAATTGCCATATGGTACTCCCGCTGTTTATCCGCATCATCCACCATGCCGCTTGCCAGAGCGCCGGCATATCCCGTAATCGTCGTCATCGGAGTTTTCAGATCATGGGCGATATGCGAGAAAAGACGCATTCGTTCGTTTTCCATAGTCATACGTTTTTCTTCGTAGTCTTTGAGCTTACGTGTCATGTGGTTGAAGGCATCTCGCATTTCTTTGAACTCGGTCTCCGTTTCAAAATCCAGCGAAATGTTCAAATTGCCGCTTGAAACCTCCCTAAATCCTTCTGCCATGCGCCCGGCCGGATAAGAAACTTTGCGGCTTATACTGCGCGCAAAAAGGGCAATTCCCACACAGTATACTGCCAACTGCACCAGCCCCCATAAAATGATAAGTGCAACTTGGTACGGCTCCATCCCCACCGCTATACCGGGGATTCCGTCATAAGGGAAATCTCTTTCAGCGCCATACACAAGCGCACTGAATATGTCTTCTAATACAGATATGACAATCTCAATTCCGAGAAAATAGCCGATGAACCTAAGCACAACGGTTCTTAATATACTGTGTTTTCGCTTCATCTTTACGCCTCCAACCTATACCCCAGCCCTCGGACTGTCCCGATGGACACCGCACAATCGCCGGGAAGCTTGCCTCGCAGCTTGCTGATGGCGACCATCACCGTATTGTCATCAACGGTGACCGTTTCCTGCCATGCGGCATCATAAATCTGCTGTTTGGTAAACACACGGCCGGGACTTTGCATAAATAGCTTCATCATGTTAAATTCTGTTGCTGTAAGCTGTATGCTTTCGTTGTCGGATCGCAAAGTACAAGCAGAAGTATCGAGCATCAAACCACCCACTTTCAACAAAGCCGCGGCGAAATCCGCCGTCTGCTCGCCATGGCGGCGCAGTCTGGCTCTAATTCGGGCAAGCACCTCCAGAGGGTCAAAAGGTTTTGTTACATAATCATCCGCCCCGAGGTCGAGACCCAAGATTTTTTCATGGTTTTCTGTTTTAGCGCTCACGACGATAATGGGAAGATTCCCACGTTCCCGCAAGGCTTTGATAAGCTGGTAGCCGTCAAGCTCCGGCATCATAATGTCGATGATTGCCAGATCAATTTGCGCTGAGTCGGCCTGTTTAAGCGCCTCTAATCCGTTTTCGGCCTGCATCACAGAATACCCGTCCTTTTCTATATACAGCCGCAGAAGCTCACGGATTTCTTTTTCGTCATCCACAATCAGAATGGTTTGGTTCACGATGTATCCCTCCTTATTTATCTCGCATCTCCCGGCTGTAAATCTATCATAACAGCCGAACCTTTCAGTTTATCCAATCGAACCTTAATATTGATTTAACATTACCTTTCAGTTACCTTAAACTTTATAAAACTTAACATGAATCCTTACCATTTATTATATTTGATAAAATGGACAATATCAAACTGATATGTACGTGAACTTTCTATCCCCACAACGGAGAAAAATAAAAAGCCCAGTATCACTGGACTTTTCGGCTCATCAACATTGTATCTAAGTTGACGTTTTCATTTGAAATGTTTCTGACTGGCTATTAAAAATTTCTATTGCTACGGCTCCACTTCGAACAATATTAAATGCACCCGCCAATTGGTATATCTCGTTTCTTTATTTACCGGAACAATTTTTGATTTTAATAAAAGCAGTTCCTTTACTATCACTATGGTGCTTCCAAGGTATGATGTGGTACGATCCAAACTGTGTAATTACCCCAATAGATTTCTGAACCGACAATGAGATGCGCTACACCGTTTGAAAATATATATCCACTCCCCGCTTGTTCGACAAACTCTACATTTCTATTGGCTTCAACATATTCAAATAACTCTGGGCATTCACCGCGTTTTGATATAAAAACGCCTTCCTTGTTCCCCACTTGTACATATGGCTGTACATCACTGATTTTTGTCACAGCAATCAAATATGGAAGTGGATTTCCTCTCTGAAAAATGATTGGTCCCCATATGGATAGTATGGAGGTTATTATTAACATGGCCGCTGTGCACACAACAGCCAGTACTTTTCGTGTTCTTTTTTCTTTTTTTAGAACCTGTATAGAAATTTCACTTGATTTTTCTGCCATATCCTGCTGTGTCATACTCTTGTGCTTGCGAATTGACGCAATTAACTGACCAGTCTTTACACCATTCATAATTATTACCTCGAAATCATCCTAATCTAAGGCTATAAGCGTGACAACTGACTGTTGGTTGAATTGAAACTACATAAGTAACCCGCAATTTACTATCCGACAAATTCTTATTTGCATTTATAGTACCAAATTTTTGCAAACACATTACAAAAAAGATTTTTCAGGATGCCGGAATATGGTTCTTTTTCAAATTCAGAATAATGGAACCGCTGATTGCAGGGATAAGCACAAAAGACAGAAACCTTACAACAAAAAAATTCCCATCTACCTCAATAAGTTTCTGCATGGGGCCTATTGATTGGGTAACTGTCATCATTGCAACATGAAATCCCATTGAAAACCAGATGCTTCCGCTCAACATCCGAAAATATCCCAATAAAAATCCAAATCCAGGGATGAAGAGCCATTGGTCTATTGAATATAGTGAGCCTATCAAAAAAGCAAACAAAGTGAATAAGAAGGTTTGTGCCAGAAGTGCTGCCCAAGGCGAAAAAACAGCTTCCAGGCGAGAATAAAGATAACCTCTTGTAATTTCCTCAGGAAAAGCCTCTATGAAAAATACTGCAACGAGCAGGGCAAGTAATCCCAAAATCAAAGTGGTTGATTCGGTCTGTAAAACTATTACAACCTGCCCTGCCGATACAAAAGCATATATGCTTATTACAGCAGGAATTATCCAGCACAGAAAACCGAAACTAAGGTCTTTCAAATGACTGGAAACTGCCTTTTTCTCTGAAAAAGAGTTTGTTCTCCTCTCAGCGTGAAGCATAACAATCATAAGCACACAGATTAAAAACGAAAGAAAGAGACCTGCGGCAATGTGCCGAAATACATTATATGCAAATTTCTGAGTATCGAAAAGTATGAATGTTAATCGCCATATTACAACCGACAAGACAAAAACAAGTATAATCTTTCCGATTGACTTCGCCTTTTCAGTTTTCAAGGATTCACCTCTTTCCCATCAGTATAATAATACATATTTCATTCAAAAGTTTTCCATGCCAAGAAAAAACGTTTTATCATTCATTTAATTGGATACCAACCATAAACGACACTTGTCATTTCTGCCTCATCTCTTGGGTTAGGTTTCCATATCCTACCGTCAGGGGTTGCTGTAAATGACCCCGAAATAATACCGTTCCAAGTATATCCCAGCTTTGGGCAGACGGCATGGTCATCAAAGATATCTGCCTTTGTGTACTCAAATATCAACCATCTTGAAGCATCTATTTTTTCAATATATAAATTATGCTGCATGAAGGCTTTTAAATCGATAATATCCGATTCTGCAAGGCAAATAGTATAACGCCACCCACCCTGCATTTGGGAATCTAAGTCATGTGAGCCAAAGCCCAGTATAGGTGAACCGGGCTTTCTGAAATTGTTTAGGATGTCCAAGCGGCCGTCACGCCTTACCTCTTCAATAAATCCTTCAACACTCTCATCCCCCCTTATGATTTTTGTAAATCCCAGAATTCTAAATTTGTTTTTTGAAATGATGCTTGCCTTAAATCCACACTTTTCCTTACTTCCAGGTATCTCCTCTAATATTTCTTCCGATATAATATAATCTTTTATCGGTGTCAGATAGTCAATTTGATTTTCAAAATCGGACTTTTGAAAATTATTGAAATTTAGAACCTCGTACAAATCAAGATGCATGCCCCCAAAGCTGTCAATTTCATTCATTGGTGGGTCAACACGAATTAAATTTCCGTCAAAGTCATATTGATACTTTTCACTTTCGTTGATCCAGTCTTGCAACCCTAACGCAACTTCAAAGCCGTTGTTATCCAAAACATGAGCTGCATACTGTCCACCAAGGAATCGTTTTTTATGAAAGGCAGATGGAACAGCTAATGTATCAGGAATCGAAACCCACACCTCATCTCCAAAATTATTACCTGTTGCGTTTTGATGTGCAATCTTAAAAACCCTTAAATCAGGCTTTGCGTCTATTAAATTGTTTTGCTTAACAAAGTCAGTCATTGCTTGCCACGCCTTTTCTTCGGAATTTTCTCCCGAGAAATAGAAAGACGCAACGGTCATTGGCGGAAGATATACAACCCGTACATTTTCCAATTTGTTCAAAACATCTGCCGCTTTTAATAAATGGCTCATAGTAATACTCTCCTTAACATTTTTTTGGACTAAGGAGAGGGAGCGAGTCATTTCCAATACAGAATCAGCACTGATGAAGTCCAGGTCCAAATTAAGGTTAGCTATTTCCTCAATCTCAATTACAAATTTATCCAAGATTATTTTTATGGTCGATAAAGCGGTAATCTCGCTATCCAATTCCTGTATATTTTTCTTGAAAACGTCAACTACCTCGCTGGCATTAGGATTGTTCAGGATAATACAAATCTGTTTTATCGGAATTTGCAGTTTACGCAGAACAATAACCTGCTGTAAGCGTTTGAGGTTTGCTTCGTCATAAACCCTATACGAGTATCCCTCTTTCCTCATGCTTTTAATAAGACCATTTTGTTCATAATAACGGAGCATTCTCGTGGATATGCCATATTCCCTTGAAACAGTGCTGACCGTTTGTAATCCATGTTCACGCCCTCCTTTCTTAACCTTATATAAGGAATATAGACTACGACATCATGTTCAAGTCAAGCTTTAAAATAGAAAAGCTATATCTTTCCCTGTGATAATGGTGGAAAAAATTTTTGCCTTTAGGCACAAATTTTTATAAGTTAGAAATGAGGTTTTATCACCTACATAAGTTTGGTGGCTAACTCCATAGCTAACAGTGCAATTCTATCTTTATCCAAAACATTTGCTGAATTTGCCAGACTTCGTGCATCCCATTCGTCATTATCCAGGTTATCTGCCGCATAAAAGAAATGGAATACTTCTTTTTCTCTAAAACCTGCCAAAGCAGCAACCGCTGAACATTCCATATCTACACAGATACAACCGTTTTCTTTTCGTTTATTTACTTTTTCACGGGTCTCTCTATAACAACCATCCGTAGTCCAAACTTTTCCCACAGTATATGAACATTTATGTCTGTTTAAAATTTCAATAAATTCATCCTGATACTTTATATTAACTTTAATTTCATCCGATGCGGGAGCATAATGAAAGCTAGTTCCCTCGTCTCTCACAGCAGCATTTGGTATAATAATTGAGCAATCTTTTATTCCAGCATCCAATACCCCACAAGTGCCAAAAAGCACTATCTTTTCTATGCCCATAGCAAATACATCTACTAAAATAGCTATACAACCAGGCGCTCCGACATATGACATAAACAATGCCATTTCGATTCCATTATAGATAACTTTATATATGGGAATATCCATATTTGCCGTTCCTGTCGAAGCAATTGGAACACCATTCAGTTCTTTGAGCAATCTATCGAATGTTATTCGCGAAAAACATGAAACAGCAATTGGGGGAATATTTTTTATCGGTTGAATTATATCAAATGCGTTGATAACCGCATTTCTATTGGAATCAAATTCTTCAAGTAACATAGCTTCATCACCTCCATAAATTCCTGTTTGTATATTTCAGAATTCCTATTTAGCTAAGCAATATAAGAAACTTAAACCTATAATATCACATATAAATATAAAAAGACATAACTTACCCTTGACGGTAAGCTATGTCTTTTGGAAGCTCCCGAGGGGATTCGAACCCCTGACCTACGCATTACGAATGCGTCGCTCTACCAGCTGAGCCACGGAAGCAATTTGGTATCTACATCAGATACCAAATGCTATTATAATGTCTATTCGTTCTTTTGGCAAGCATAATTTAGTCTTTTTTTCATATTTTTTTGCTTTATTCGCACTTTTCCTTAAGCGTTATTTCCATCTGAGGGGCGAAGATACTAACCCCGGCTTCATCGAGTGCGTATTTAATATTCTCTGTAACCCGCCACTTCCCTTGCCAGAAATCTTCCATAGTGAACCAGCATCTTACACCGATGCTTACAAAAGCATCTCCCAATTCATTGGCATAGGCAAAATGCTCTTGGTCTTTCAATACTGCTTCCTCATTTTTCAACACTTGCTCCAGAACTTCTTTCGCTAACTTAATATCTGCGGTATAAGGAATTCTAACCGTAATATCCATTCGCCGTTTATCACATGCGGTTACATTCGTTAAGCTGGAATTAGCGAGGGTACCGTTAGGGAGTACAATTATTTTATTGTCCGGTGTAATGAGCTTCGTATAAAATAACTCAATTTCTTTCACACTGCCTTCGTTGCCGTTCGTATCTTCCTTAATATAATCTCCTACTTTAAAGGGCTTAATAAGCAAGATAAGAACCCCTCCCACGAAATTGGACAAACTTCCTTGGATTGCAAGGCCGATTGCCACACCGGCAGAACCGAGCAAGGCTAGAATACTCGCAGCATCCAGTCCAAATCCGGAGGCAATTGTAATAATAAGCACTGCATATAATGCCGCTTTTAAAAAGGAATCGATAAACTGTATAACGCCTTTATCCGCATGCCCTCTCACCAAAGACTTCTTAACTATCTTGCGTATCACTTTAATAAGCTGTACGCCCACCATGAATACAATAACGGACAGTAATACTCTTGTTCCTAAATGCCATGCTTTTTCAGGAAGCTCCTGTAAAAATTTCTCAATCACTCCTATACTGATCCTTTCCTCTGTCGTAAGCGCTGCCAAAACCTCAAGATATTCCATATATTCCCGATCCTTTCAGAGGCTGAAAGAAGGAGATTCTTTCAACCTTTACTTCTCTCTCTCCTTACGAATCTTTTCCTCTTCTCTTCGAACAGCTTCTGCTTCTTTTAATATCTTTTTCGCACACTCCTGCGCTTTCTTCGCTTCTTTCAGCATTCTTTCAGCCTCTGCTTCCTTCTCCATACGCTGCTTTTCAAGTAAAGCTATTCGATCCTTACGCTGCCGCTCCAGTGCCTCTGCCTTTTCTCTGCGAATTTTCTCTTCTCTTCTTTTATCCGCTTCCTTTTTTTCTTCAGGAGTATAAGGAATATAAGTAAGAAGCACTGCAGATAACGGCGCACTCGTCACTTCTATGGAATAACGCCTTCCATCGAATTCTTCCTCTTGTGTCATCAAAAAGCCCTCATTCACCCTTCCTTCTCCACCGAAGTTCTTATCGTCCGTATTTAAGATTTCCTTATATTTTCCTTCATAAGGCACCCCTACGGTGAAAGCTTTTTCTATATTTGCAAAGTTCAAAATTACAACTAATGTTTCTTCCGGCTCATCTGCTTTTCTCATGAATACAAGCATGCAGTCGTTGGAAGAAATGCAGTTAATCCATTCGAAACCATTCCATGAAGTATCATACTTATAAAGTGCCGGATATTCTGTATAAATATTATTTAGAGCTTTTACCAGATTCTGCACACCTTTATGGCTGTCATATTGCAATAGTCCCCATTCCACTTCCCTTTCTTCGTTCCATTCATGGAATTCCGCAATATCCTGCCCCATGAATAACAACTTTTTCCCGGGATGTGTCATCATATAAGCATAAGTCAGCTTTAAGTTGGAGAACTTTTCTTTCATCTCACCGGGCATCTTCCCGATCATTGTTGCCTTTCCATGGACAACTTCATCATGGGAAAATACAAGCATAAAGTTCTCGCTATAAGCATAAATCATGCTGAACGTAAGTTCATTATGGTGATGAGAACGGAAATATGGATCATAGGCAATATATCCCAAATAGTCATTCATCCATCCCATATTCCATTTTATGTCGAAGCCAAGTCCATTATCCTCCACATCTGTCGTAACTTTCGGCCATGCAGTGGATTCCTCCGCAATCATAAGCACACCTTCATTTCGTTTCTTCACGATAGAATTCAAATGCTTTAAGAATTCAATAGCTTCCAGATTCTCATGACCGCCATAGATGTTGGCTACCCATTCCCCGTCATTTTTCCCATAATCTAGATACAGCATAGAAGCGACTGCATCCATGCGAATTCCATCCACATGGTATTTCTCGATCCAATATAGGGCATTAGCAATCAAATAATTGGACACCTGCGGCCTTCCATAATTGTAGATAAGGGTTCCCCAGTGGGGATGGAATCCCTTTCTCGGATCCTGATGCTCGTATAAACAGGTACCATCGAAATTCGAAAGTCCATGAGTATCCCTTGGAAAATGTGCCGGTACCCAATCCAAAATCACACCGATATCTGCCTTGTGCATCTCATTCATAAAATACATGAAATCTTCATGTGTTCCATATCTGGACGTAGGAGCATAATAACCGATTACCTGATAGCCCCATGATCCATCGAGAGGATGCTCCATAATGGGCATTAACTCAATATGAGTATACCCCATCTCTTTCACATATTCGATAATAAGAGGTGCCAACTCTCTATAATTTAAATATCCGCCGTCTTCTCCTGCTTTAAAAGAGCCCAAATATAGTTCATAGATACTAATCGGTTTCCCCTGTCCTTGTTTCTCCCCTCTTTTTGTAATCCAAGCCTCATCCTCCCACATGAATATGTCTTCTCCGACTCCCAAACCATCTCTAATAACGGAAGCCGTATCCGGACGAAGTTGCTGTCCAAAGGCATAGGGATCTGCTTTCAGATAAGTCATCCCACTCTTTGTCTTAACTTCGAACTTATAATTTTGCCCTACTTCCGCATCGGGAATAAAGATCTCGAAAATGCCGGAATCCGCGAGTCTGCGCATCTGGTGCATTCTTCCATCCCAGTTGTTGAAATCTCCCACAGTACTCACACGAAGTGCATTTGGTGCCCATACAGCGAAATAAACACCCTTTATCCCATCGATCTTCATCGGATGCGCACCCAGCTTCTCATAGATAGTGTAGTGAATTCCTGCTGTAAACTTATCGATATCTTTTTCCTCTATTTGCGGTGCAAACCGATAAGCATCCTGTATCTTTCTTAATGTTCCATCTTCCCCTTCTACGATGTATTCATACTGCCCAGCCCATTTTCCCTGAATCAATACTGCAAAGAAGCCTTCTTCATCGGCCATTTCCATTTCGTAGCTTTTTTTCTCTTTCTTATTTTGCACGAGAACACTTTTAGCTCCAGGAAAAAATGCCTGAAGCAGCGTATTGCCTCCTACCGCATGAGCCCCTAATATTTTATGGGGATTATCCGATTCCGAATAAATAATTGCCTCTATTTCCGGCCAATCCATTAGCTTATACAATTTATGATTCATCATAATCCCTTCCCTTCCGCTATGTATCTCCTTATTTGCCGCATTTACCTAACTGTTCAGTACCCTCATAGTTACTTATATTCTATGAATGAATAGACCACTTCTTAACTTAGGCTCGAACCACGTGGATTTCGGCGGCATCAGCTTGCCGGCATCGGATACTGCAAATAATTCCTTAATAGAAGTCGGATATAAGGCAAATGCTACTTTCGCATCGGTGCGTACCCGGCGTTCCAGCTCCCTTAATCCCCGAATTCCTCCGACAAAATCAATCCGCTTCTCCGTCTTCGGATCATAAATACCAAGTACAGGTGCCAACAACCTCTCTTGAATAACCGTCACATCAAGGGCTTCCACCGGATCATCATCATAGGGTTCCTTTGCCTCGAGCTTATACCAGAAATCATCGAGATACATACCGAAACTCCCCTTTTTCTCCGGCTGATACGGAGCTTCTCCCCATTTCGTAAGTTGAAACTGCTCTTCAACTTTCTGCAAATATTTCTCTTTATCGAGTCCGTTTAAGTCCATAACAACGCGGTTATAGTCCATAATCATCAACTGATCATCAGAAAACAGGACGGAAAGGAAATAGTTGAACTCCTCTTCCCCCGTATAGTTCGGATTCTCCTGCCTTTTTTTCAAGGATACCTTTACCGCGGAAGCACATCTATGATGCCCATCCGCTATGTATATATTGTCTATCTCTGCAAATGCGTTTTTTATTCTTTCTACCGTTTCTTTTTCTTCCACCTTCCATGCACTATGTGTTACTCCATCCTCAGCGGTGAAACGATAAAGAGCATCTGTCTTTCTCGCTCTTTCGATTTCTTCGCGAATGACAGGATGAGAACGGTATGCCAGGAAAATGGGGCCAGTCTGAGCCTGGCATGCATCCACATGACGAATACGGTCTATCTCCTTATCCTCTCTCGTATTCTCATGCTTCTTAATCACCTGATGAATATAATCATCCACAGAAGCGCAAGCAACAATCCCAATCTGAGTCCGCCCCTCCATTAATAACTCATACACGTAATAGCAATCCTTCGTATCTTCGATTAATTCCTTATTCGCTACCATATTCCATAATAGCTCATGTGCCTTTTCATAAACACAGTCTGCATAGGTATCCACATCAGCTCCAAACTGTGTCTCAGCCCTATCAATCCTTAAAAAAGAAAGAGGTTCTTTTTCTACCTCTCTTTTTGCTTCTTCCCTGTTATATACATCATAGGGAAGTGCCGCTATCCGTTTTTCCAATCCGTTTGCCGGACGAATCGCCTTAAAAGGTTTTACATTCGCCATTTTTTCTCCCTCGCAAGTCTTATGTGATATAATTATTTTAGCAAATTAACCTATACAGTACAAGCATCAAGTGGTAAAATGAAGGGGATAAAAATTATAAATTAACTAGTAACAGGGAAAGTACTGAACTGTTACGAATAACGATAATATACTATGGAGGTAAGTCATGACAGTTGAAAACATTCAGATATGGGAGAGAATCAGTAAATATGCCGAAGAGGTACTTGGCGATATCGATCCTCAGAAGACGCCTGTTTCCACACAGTTGGAAGCGCTCAAGCCTATTATGGAGGAAATTGCTGCGGAGAAAAACATGTCTCTGGAGGATGTATTCATTTTATATATGGATCTTGCCAGCGAGGCCGGGGTTCAGGCCGAAGCACAATTAAAAAAAGATTTGGTCGATTTATAGAATGATACAAAAAAAGAACGTCTCCGGTTTGCAAATGACCGGGGATGCTCTTTTTTTTGTATCATATTATTTTACTACTCTTACACGGAATACACCATCGATAGCCTGAAGCTTTTCCACCATCTCTTGTGTGGGGCTGCTTTCCAAATCTATCATCGTATAAGCAACTTCTCCCTTAGACTTATTTACCATATCGGTAATATTGACGCCTTCATCGCCGAAGCATGCCGCAAATCTCGTAATCATATTCGCCTTATTTTTGTGGAAGATGGCTACGCGCCCTGCCTGTGTGCAAGGCCCCATACTACAGTCAGGGTAATTCACACTATTTACGATGTCGCCATGTTCCAAGTAATTCATCATCTCTTCTACTGCCATCTTCGCGCAGTTATCCTCTGACTCTTCAGTAGAAGCTCCCAGATGAGGGATAACAATACAGCCTTCCTGACCCGCTGTAATCGTGTTCGGGAAGTCAGTTACATATTTACCGATCTTACCTGCTTTAATTCCTTCAATCACATCGGCTTCATTTGCCAACAGATCCCTTGCAAAATTAAGAATAATCACGCCTTCTTTCATTTTCGCAATGGCATCTTTGTTAATCATTCCTCTTGTGCTTTCCAGAAGCGGTACATGAACAGTGATGAAATCACAGTTTTCATATATTTCATCCACATTCAGCACATGTTTTACATCACGGCTTAAATTCCACGCCGCATCCACGGATAAGTACGGATCATAACCATAGACTTCCATACCTAAATGTCTTGCTACGTTAGCCACCTTAATACCGATTGCTCCAAGGCCGATTAAACCAAGCTTCTTATCCTGAATCTCCGTACCTGCGAAGTTCTTCTTTTCTTTTTCAGCACTTTTTGCAATATTTTTATCTTCTTTATTTTCTTTTACCCAGTTCACACCGCCTATGATATCACGGGAAGCAAGAAGCATACCAGCAATTACGAGTTCTTTTACACCATTAGCATTGGCTCCGGGAGTGTTGAATACAACAATACCTTTTTCCGCACATTTTTCCAACGGAATATTATTTACTCCGGCACCCGCTCTCGCTACTGCTAATAGCTTATCGGGAAATTCCATATCATGCATAGAAGCACTGCGAACCAGAATTCCGTCAGCCGCATTAACATCCTCTGTCATTTCATACTTTCCTGTGAATTTATTTAAACCGATTTCTGCAATCGGATTTAAACAATGATATTTAAACATCTCTATTCCCATCCTCTCATTTCGCTGTTTTAATTTTATATTACTACTTTGCAACTGTTCATTATCTTCACAGTCACGCTGCTTTTACTATCTTCGATTTTTAGGCATTCTCTGCCTCAAAAGACCTCATGAACTCAACCAATTTCTCTACACCTTCGATCGGCATCGCATTATAGATACTCGCACGCATACCGCCCACACTTCTGTGGCCCTTCAAGTTTTCAAAACCGGCCGCTTTCGCCTCTTTTATGAATTTCGCATCCAATTCTTCATTTCCTGTAATGAAAGGTACGTTCATCAAAGAACGGTCTTCTTTTCTTACCGTTCCGCTAAACAGCTTGCTCTCATCGAGAAAATCATAAAGAACCTTCGCCTTTTTCTCATTATATTCTTTCATCGATTCAAGGCCGCCCTGCTTTTTCAGCCATTTGAATACCTTTCCGCAAATATAGATGCCATAAGCCGGCGGCGTATTGTAAAGAGAACCCTCATCCGCATGTATCTTATATTTTAACATGGTCGGCGTTCCCGGAAGGCACTCTTCCGTAATCAAATCTTCTCTGATAATTACGATAACCACTCCTGCCGGTCCTATATTCTTCTGTACACCGCCATATATAACTCCATATTTCTCTACGTCCACAGGCTCGGACAAGAAACAAGAGGATACATCCGCTACAAGCGTATGCCCTTTTGTATTCGGCAATGTTTTAAACTTCGTTCCGTAGATCGTATTATTCTCACATATATATATATAGTCAACATCTTCCGGTATATCCAAATCGGAGCAATCAGGTATGTAGGAAAATGTCTTATCAGCAGAAGATGCAACTTCAATCGCTTCTCCGTATATCTTCCCTTCCTGATAAGCTTTTTTGGCCCATTGTCCCGTCAGTATGTATGCTGCTTTTTTATTCTTCATCAGATTCATCGGTATCATCGCAAACTGCTGGCTGGCTCCGCCTTGAAGAAATAATACGCGGTAATTATCCGGAATATTCATAAGCTCCCTCAAATCCGCTTCCGCCTCCTTGATGATTGTATCATACGCCTTGGAGCGGTGGCTCATCTCCATTACGGACATGCCGGTTCCCCTATAATCTAACATTTCATCTGCAGCTTCTTTTAGCACTTCTTCAGGTAAAACTGCCGGACCCGCCGAAAAATTATAAACTCTGGACACTTTTTTATCCTCCTGCCTTATACATAAAAATCATTTTACAATTATTGCTAGTATTCGTCAACTGTAAGTTACATCATTTTGCATATTTATGCAATCTGATGATTATGCCTTTTCTTCACTATGTATTCTATCAGTAAAACATAACAACCGGTGTTCCTACCTCTACCATTTCATAGAATCTGCTCATTTCCTCATAAGGCGTATTAATACATCCATGGGAACCATTCGTCTGATAGATTTCTCCACCGTATTCACTCCTCCACGAGGCATCGTGAATTCCGATGTTTCCTTTTACCGGCATCCAGAAATTCACATGAGAGGCATAACCCGGACCTCTTAAAATACGATTTTCCTGTTTTCCGTATACATAATTGACTCCCTCCGGTGTCCCCATACGTCTTCCCGTATTACCGGTAACTACTTGAGTCTGAAGTTCCAGACGGCCGTTCTTATAATAATACATTTCCTGCTCTTTCATATCGATTTCAATGTAAGTACTACCGATATCATCCTTGCCCTGTTTCCAGCCTTTTTGCATGTATTCAGGCGTGTGTATCCCTTTTTCCTTTTCTCGAAAAGCCTTCTTTAAATAGACCTTTTCTGCCTTACGGTTCAGCTTGTTTCCATAGATACCACCCTCAACGGCTACCATCTCTCCCCGCGTAGCTTCAAAATGCCTGATTCCGCCTACCGTATCATATTCATCCGCAAGCTTTTCTATAAATTCTTCGATCTTAGAATCATCGACAGCCAGATTACCCTCTTCATCGTAAAGAAAGCTTCCGTCCTCTCCTCTCGCGATCCAATTACAAACTACCGCTCCATCAATCGGGACCTGCTCTTCACCGAATTGATAGATAATCCGGCAATCTTGAAACTCCTCTATTTTTTCCCAAAGAGAAATAGTCTCTTTCATCTCTTCATCGAGCGGCAGATCCTCATAGCAGCCTTCTGTTCTAAGATCTACTTCATCTTCAAAGTGATTCAGAGCCCCTTTAATTGCTTCTTCTGCACTATCCTGATTCAACACATCGATACGTTCGTTAGCCAGTTCATAGCCACGCGGCGTTCTAAGCAGGTATACTTCCCGCTCTCCGTCACTTAGTGTATCGGCAAAGAGAGAAAGATTCGCCAAAATTTCCTCAAGACGTTCTTCTTCATAGGAAACAACAGGAACCAACGTCTGTTCTTTGGAAGATATCACCCATAGATAAGGATTCTGTTTGTTTAGGTAAATGTGTAAAGCCTCTGTAAAATCAAAGGAGAATCCTATATCGTCTCCTTTTATCTTATATGAATATCCTTCCTTATCCAAAACTCTCAGCCCCGAGTAATTGCATTCCTTTAATAGTTCTTCGTTCACTTCCTCCACGGTCTTGCCGGTACAATAGATTCCGTTAATCCATGTACCGTAGGAAAATCCCCCTTCGTAATATCTTGCAAGCCCGACATAAGCTCCCAAAAGCAACATCGCAACGATAAAGAAGGTAATAATGAGGCCTCCTACTATTTTCCTGTTTGTATCCGCTTTTTTCATTTTACCTTTGCCAAATCCCTCTCATCAAAGGCTTCCTCAATCGCCGAACCGGCAGGCACCATAGGGAATACCTTATCATCCTCTTGGATAATACATTCGATAAGAACCGGTTTTCCCAAAGCAATCGCTCTCTCTAAGGCCGGCGCCACTTCTTCCTTAGTCGTGACACGAATGGCTTCACACCCAAGTCCTCTGGCTACCATACAAAAATCTACCTTATCATTTAATACGGTCTGCGAATACCTGCCTTCATAGAATAGACTCTGCCACTGACGTACCATTCCAAGAACATGATTGTTCATAACGATTTGAATAATAGGAATATCGTACCTGCTCGCCGTAGCTAATTCATTCATATTCATACGGAAACATCCGTCGCCTGCAATATTCACACAAATCTTATCAGGCCTTCCCGTCTTTGCCCCGATACATGCGCCGAGTCCATATCCCATCGTCCCAAGGCCACCTGAAGTAATGAAAGTTCTCGGCTTGGTATATTTGTAATATTGAGCTGCCCACATCTGGTGCTGCCCTACATCCGTACTGATAATTGCCTCCCCCTTTGTTATTCTATCTAATTCCTCCATAACAAAAGGACAAGACAATTCGCTTCTATTATAATTCAAGGGATGTTTTTCTTTTAATTCTTGTATATGTGCAATCCATTCTTTATGTTCCATTTGAGGCATTTTCTTATTAATAATAGAAAGAACCTCTTTTAAATCACCCACGATGGACGCTTCTGTTTTAATATTTTTATTGATTTCCGCCGCGTCAATATCGATTTGTAGCACTTTGGCATGACTTGCGAACTTCTGGGGATTGCCTACTACACGGTCAGAGAATCTGGCTCCTAATGCGATAAGAAGGTCGCACTTGCTCACCCCTAAGTTAGATGTCTTCGTTCCATGCATTCCAATCATTCCTGTATAAAGAGCATCATGCCCGTCGAAGGCACCTTTTCCCATCAGAGTATCGCAGACCGGAGCATCCAACTTCTTCACGAATTCCTTCAATTCATCGAAAGCATCGGAAATGATCGTCCCGCCGCCTACATACAAATAAGGCTTTTTCGATGCTGCAATTAATGAAAGAACTTTCTCAATATCCTCTTCGGTGTAAGTGGATGGATTCTGTTCCGCCGTATCTTCCTCGGAATCTCCCGTTAACGGTTCAAATTCACATAAAGCTGCCGTCACATCTTTCGTAATATCCACAAGTACCGGTCCCGGTCTTCCACTCTTCGCAATTTGGAATGCCTTGCGCAGGGTATCTGCCAGAATACTTACATCTTTAACAATATACCCATGCTTTGTAATGGGCATAGTAACCCCGGCAATATCTACCTCTTGGAAAGAATCTTTTCCAAGAAGAGGGAGGTTGACATTACATGTAATCGCTACCATCGGTACGGAATCCATCTGTGCTGTAGCGATTCCTGTTACCAGATTAGTAGCTCCCGGACCACTGGTAGCCAAGCATACCCCCGTCTTTCCTGTAGCTCTTGCATAGCCATCCGCCGCATGAGCTGCTCCCTGTTCGTGGGCTGTTAAAATATGCCTGATTTCTTTACTATGTTTATATAATGCGTCATATACATTTAAAATCGTTCCGCCCGGATAACCGAAAACAGTATCTACGCCTTGCTCTTTTAAACATTGTACTACGATTTCCGCACCTGTTATCTGCATTTATTTCGCCTCCCTATCTCCGCGTTTCTTATTTCTTCGGTATTTCCAGAATAGCTCCTCTGTTTCCGCTTGTTACCATCTCACGGTAACGGGCAAGATAACCCGTTACTATCTTAGGCTCTCTCGGCTGCCAGTTCTTTCTTCTTTCTTCCAGCTCTTCTTCGGAAACTTTCATATTAATTGTATTCTCAGGAATGTTAATGCTGATAATATCGCCTTCCTCTACAAGGGCAATCGGACCGCCTACTGCCGCTTCCGGAGAAACATGACCGATAGAAGCACCTCTGGATGCTCCTGAAAATCGTCCGTCTGTAATAAGCGCCACACTATCATCCAATCCCATACCGGCGATTGCGGAGGTCGGATTTAACATTTCACGCATACCCGGTCCCCCTTTAGGACCTTCATAGCGGATAACTACCACATCCCCTGAAACGATTTTACCGCCTTTGATGGCATCGATGGCATCCTCTTCGCAATCAAATACTCGTGCAGGACCTTCATGTACCATCATTTCCGGAAGGACTGCTGAACGTTTTACTACGCAGGAATCCGGTGCCAAATTTCCTTTTAATACAGCAATTCCGCCATTTTCACTATAGGGATTATCCAAAGGTCTTATTACTTCAGGATTCCAATTCACACAGCCTGCAATATTTTCGCCTACGGTCTTTCCTGTCGCTGTAATAAGATCAGTGTATAATAAATCTTTTTTATTTAATTCATTCATTACTGCATAGACACCGCCCGCTTCATTGAGATCCTCCATATAAGTAGGGCCGGCCGGAGCCAAGTGACAAAGATTCGGTGTTTCTGCCGATAGTTTATTGGCAATATCCAGATTCAAATCAATGCCTGCTTCATGTGCAATCGCCGGAAGATGAAGCATAGAGTTGGTGGAGCAGCCAAGTGCCATATCCATACGAAGAGCATTGATAAATGCCTTCTCTGTCATAATATCGCGGGGTTTAATATCTCTTTCCAGCAATTCCATAATCTTCATACCGGCATGTTTCGCCAGTCGGATTCTCTCAGAATATACTGCTGGAATCGTACCATTTCCCTTCAGACCCATACCGAGCACTTCGGTCAGACAGTTCATAGAGTTAGCCGTATACATACCGGAGCAGGAACCGCAAGTCGGGCATACCTTCTCTTCGAATTCCTCTAACTCTTCTATACTCATCGTACCTGCCGCCACACTTCCTACTGCTTCGAACATAGCAGAAAGACTCTTTTTCTCTCCTTTTACACGTCCTGCAAGCATAGGTCCGCCGGATACGAATATCGTCGGGATATTGATTCTAGCTGCCGCCATTAACAGACCGGGTACATTCTTATCACAATTAGGCACCATCACGAGTCCGTCGAAACCGTGAGCCATCGCAACCGCTTCTGTACTATCGGCGATTAAATCCCTCGTAACGAGGGAATATTTCATACCGATATGTCCCATAGCAATCCCGTCACATACTGCAATTGCCGGGAATACGACGGGCATACCTCCTGCCATCGCCACTCCCAATTTTACCGCATCTACTATTTTATCCAGGTTCATATGTCCCGGAACAATTTCATTATAGGAACTGACAATACCGATCATCGGGCGTTTTCTTTCTTCTTCTGTATAGCCAAGAGCATTAAATAAACTTCTATGAGGCGCCTGTTGGGTGCCTGTCATTACGGAATCACTTCTCATATTCATCTCTCCTATCTTTATTAGTAACTGTTCAGTGCCCTCACAGTTATATTCTTTCTATTATAGCATCATTTCTTTTGTACAACTACTTATTTAATCTTTTCTGCCAGCAACTCTCCCATCCGCGAACAGGATACTTGCTCACAACCCTTTGACATAATATCGGCTGTACGGAAACCTTCCTTTAGCACGTCTTTCACCGCTTGCTCAATCGCATCCGCTTCCTGATCCAAATCAAAAGAATAACGAAGCATCATAGCTGCCGATAAGATAGTAGCAATAGGATTCGCTATATCCTTGCCTGCAATATCCGGTGCAGAACCGTGGCTCGGTTCATACAGTCCGAATTTCGTATCGTTTAAGGATGCAGAAGCCAACATACCGATAGAACCGGTTACCATGCTCGCTTCATCGGACAATATGTCTCCGAACATATTCTCTGTCAAAATAACATCGAACTGTGCAGGGTCTTTTACAAGCTGCATCGCACAATTATCCACCAGCATATGTTCCAACGTAACCTCCGGATAGTCTTTGGCAACTTCCTCCACTACAGTTCTCCATAGTCTGGAGGAATCTAAAACATTGGCTTTGTCCACGCTAGTCACCTTACCGCGTCTTTTCTTTGCAATATCAAAGCCCTTTATCGCAATACGGCGTATTTCATTCTCATCATAGACAAGAGTGTCTGTCGCTTTTCGAATGCCGTTTTCTTCTACTGTTTTCCTCTCACCGAAGTAAAGTCCTCCGGTAAGCTCTCGCATAATCATCATATCAAAACCTTGTTCGCTAATTTCCTCCTTTAAAGGGCAAGCCTGCGCCAATTCTTTATATAAGATAGCCGGTCTTAAATTAGCAAACAAATTCAATGCTTTTCTAATTCCCAAAAGTCCCGCTTCCGGTCTTAAGTTAGGAGGAAGCTTATACCAGGGAGAGGTAGTGGTATCTCCGCCGATAGATCCCATGAGGACAGCATCTGCCGCCTTTGCTGCCGCTATCGCCTCCTCTGTCAGAGGAACGCCATGTACATCGATGGAAGCACCTCCCATCAGGATGTCTGTATATATAATCTGGTGGCCGTAACATTCTGCCGTCTTATTCAATATCTTCTTCGCTTCTGCGACGATTTCCGGCCCAATACCATCGCCGGGAATACATGTAATCTTTAATTCCATACGTTATCCACTCCCTTAATTTCATTCTTTGATGTAGTACAGTACAAAAGCCTGTTCCTATCATAATATATTAAAATATATGAAATTTCAACCCTGATGAAACAAAAGTGTGCTGTGCCCACTCTCACGATTTAAACTTTTAGCAGCACAGCTTTTGTTCCGCGCGCGTAGCTGCGCATCAATCGCTTCTTTAATAGGAGCACTTTCCTAATTAAACAAAAAGACGATGGGACAACCCCTATCGTCTTTTCTCCTCGTATCACTTTTATGCTTCCGGCTTCTCTACTGCAGCAATTGCAGTTTTCTGCATAGGTATACGGCAATTCTTGTTATTACCGAATTCCACAATAACAGTATCATCTGTAATATCGATTACAATACCGTAAAAGCCACTGCTTGTCAGAATGCTATCTCCTATTTCAAGGGAAGACAGCATTGCGGACATTTTCTTCTGCTCCTTCTTCTGAGGACGAAGCATAAAGAAATAGATGAAACCAACTATAAGCACGATATAAAGAACCATAATCATTCCAGCCCCGGCGCCGCCTGCCGCCTCTGTTAACATAATACCCATTCGTAATTCCTCCTAATGTCTCTTCTTTCCTTATTCTAAAAAATATCATACACAACTTCAATGTATAAAACAAGTAGTTTATTCACTTTTTATGTTATGATTCACACCCTGCGGGTGCGTACCGCAACCATACTCAGCCCATTTAAGCCATCTACGGCGGGGGCTGCATATCAATCAGCCTTCCGTCATGCCTTCTAATTTCCGCTTTTTATAAGCGGCGAAGTTACCTTCATCGAGAGCTTCTCTGATCTCTTCCATCATTGTATTATAAAAATAGAGGTTATGAAGAACGCAAAGCCGCATTCCCAGCATTTCTTTCGCTTTTAACAGATGTCTTATATATGCCCGGGAATATCTGCGGCATGCCGGACATCCGCATCCTTCTTCAATGGGACGTTCATCCAGTTCAAACTTCGCATTAAATAAATTGATTTTTCCCCGATTCGTATATAAATGTCCGTGGCGTCCGTTCCTGGTCGGATACACACAATCGAAGAAGTCAATACCGCGCTCCACGCCTTCTAAAATATTGGCCGGCGTGCCTACTCCCATTAAATAAGTAGGTTTGTCCACCGGAAGGTGAGGAACAGTTTCTTCCAGAATATAGTACATTTCTTCGTGGCTCTCCCCTACAGCAAGTCCGCCCACTGCATAGCCATCCAGTTCCATTTCTGAAATAATCTTAGCGTGTTCTATGCGGATATCCGAAAAAATCGCTCCCTGATTGATAGCGAAGAGCATCTGCTTTTTATTAATGGTATCTTCCAAACCATTCAAACGGCTCATCTCTTTCTTGCAGCGTTCCAACCATCTGACCGTTCGATCCACAGACGCCTGCACATAGCCGCGTTCCGCCTTGCTGGAAGGACATTCATCGAATGCCATCGCTATGGTCGATGCCAGATTCGACTGAATCTTCATACTCTCTTCCGGTCCCATGAAAATCTTGCGCCCATCGATATGTGATTGGAAATAAACGCCTTCTTCTTTAATCTTCCTAAGAGAGGATAATGAAAACACCTGAAATCCTCCCGAATCGGTCAAAATAGGCTTCTCCCAGGACATGAACTTATGAAGTCCTCCCAGTTTCTTTATCACTTCATCGCCTGTCCTTACATGGAGATGATAGGTATTAGATAACTCCACCTGTGTCTTGATCTGCTCTAAATCTTCTGTAGAAACGGCACCTTTAATAGCCGCTACCGTTCCCACATTCATAAATACCGGTGTCTGAATAACGCCGTGCACGGTATGCAGCTCGCCTCTTTTGGCTCTGCCCTCCTGCTTGATTAATCGATACATATTTTCACTTTCCTGCCTGTATTGTTATAGGTAACTTTCTGTAAATTCTTCCAGCGTAATTCCTTCTTCCATAATAATTGTCGCTGCTTCTTTTCCTACATAACGAAAATGCCACGGTTCATATTCTATACCGGTGATGTTTTCCTTCCCCGCGGGATAACGCAAGATAAAACCATATTCACAGCTATGCTCAGCCAGCCACTTTCCTGCCTCGGTATCACCGAATCCTCGATCCAGTGCCGCATACCCGTCACTCGTAATATCTATAGCAAGTCCTATCTGATGTTCGCTCGCCCCCGGTACCGTTACCGTCTGTGACGCTATCTTATAAGCATCCATATACGACATTTTCTTCTGCATATATGATTTAATCTTACGGTTAAATAAATATTCCTGCCTGCTCATATCGCGATAAGGAGAACGAATTACCAGGTTGATGTCATTATCCTTCGCCCCTTGAAGCATAGCGAACAATTCCTCTCTGATACGCCCGTCACATTGCATACTGCCTTTGATCGTTACAAGCTCAAACGTATAATCATCGGGAATCGGATGTTGCTTATTAATAAGAACAAGTCGCCAGTCATCCGAATTGAATTCAGTCTCCGTTCCCTCTTCCCTCTTACTTTCGTTATTTATACTATCTCCATATTCCTCATTTTCTTCCAGAATATCTTCCAGAGTATACTGATCCTCATCCTCCAATCCATGATGCTCTGACATTCTGTAGAAATCCACCTCTTCTGTCTCTTCTATTACTTCCGTAGCAACCGGAGCCTCCTGATTATTTATTAGGACCGGCTCTGCATCCTCCATAACGGAGGCTTCGTCAAACTTCCCTATGGATTCAGTTGAATCCGAAATTGAAGCGCTCTCATCTTCCATCGGAAAAGAAAATGCGAAACTACTATTTAACATAAAAAATAAGACAACGAAACCTACACCGGCATATCTCTTCCCGTTATCTTTAAAATGCCGCAGCGAATAATATCCTGTCAACACAACTGTCAAAAAAAATAGCATTGGCTCTTTTAAATGTTTGTTTTTTTTCACTATTTTCAAAAAAACATTCCGTACATTTTCTCTAAACTCTTTATCCATACGATACCACATCTCCGCCGCACTTATTTGAAGAGTTACACAATATTCGTATTCCTTGCAAATAAACACAATTTTCTACAATATATGATATCATATTTATCGCATTTGTACACTATTTTTTCCTAGTAAATAAGTATCACCTTTTTAATTCTTTACATTCGTAAGTTTATGAAAAATAATACAGTTCGGCTGCTCCACCTTCACTTCTGGCCCATTCATCACCAGCAGTCCCTTCTGTGTATCCACATTAAAAAAGGTCATACTATTAGATTCATGATTTAAGGAGACCAAATGCTTATTATCCGGGAAAAGGGAAGCATCTTTCGGATAGTCTCCGCTTACAGGCAGACAAAACAGCTTGGTAAGCATCCCTGTTTCTTGATCTATCCTATAAATAATGACGCTGTTATCTCCCGAATTAGAACTAAGCAGGTAATTGAAATCAAAAGAAAAATTAAGCGCGCTGGCTGCCGCATTGCTGGAATGATATTCATTCAGCGTAGAAATATTTTGTATTTTCTCAAATTCCGGATTATTGTTCTTATTTTCATATTTGTAAACATCGATATAGTTTTTCAGTTCATGCACAATATAAAGAAATCTGCCATCCTTTGAGAACTTGAGATGTCTCGGTGCGGACTCCTGCTCACTTCTGATAACGTCCGCTAACTTCAAGGTCCCTTTTTCCCTGTCAACCGAATATACCTTTACATGATCCATTCCCAAATCAGCCGCACATAGATATCTATTATCCCTCGTCATTTTCACACAATTCACATGAGGGCGGGAATGCCTCTCCGCCATACTTCCAAGACCTTTATGAAAGATTTCATCCGTAATATGGCTGATAGCACCATTATCCGTCAACCGCAGCACCGTTATCTTACCGTCATGATACCCCGCTACAAAGAGATACTCATCGTGGTAATCCGTAGATAGATAACAGCCTCTCATTCCATTGATCGAGGCGAAGTTAATCATTTTAAGATCACCATTTTCCAAGATTTCATAAGCTTCCACACCGAAGTCCGTAATCGAATAAAGATATTTCTGGTTGTGAGATATTGTTATATAGGAAGAGTTCGTAATTTCCACATGATTTTTTTCCGTCATTCTTCCTTTCTTTACATCTACATCATAAATTTTTATTCCGCGCTTGTCCCCCACCCCTGTTGTATAGGTAGAAACATATGCTACATATTTTTCATTTCCCATAGGATTATTCTCCTTTTTTAGATTTCTGACCTTTTTAGACAGTATACCATAAAGGGATTTTTTTGTTAACTGACATTCTGAATTTTCTGGATCTTAAATTCTTTATTTTTCCTATTTTTTCTATTGACATTGTATTAAGTCCTAGTATAATTGATATCAGTGTTTGTTTAGTACCAGTAAACTTTGTGTTTACCTTTTCTTGACAAAAGGATATGACACTTCCCTTTTAGAAAAGTGGTAACTTATGAAAATTGGAAATAAATTAAAAGAATTAAGAATACAAAAAGGGCTGACGCAGGAGGAACTCGCTTCCCGATGCGAATTATCAAAAGGCTTTATTTCTCAGTTGGAACGCGATCTGACATCTCCTTCCATCGCCACGTTAATGGATATTTTGCAATGCCTAGGAACTGATTTACAAGAGTTTTTCTCTGAAAATCCTCAGGAGGAGCAAATCGTCTTTCATGAAACAGATTACTTTGAAAAAATAGATGATGAACTTGGCAATAAGATTGAGTGGATTATTCCTAATGCGCAGAAAAACATTATGGAACCGATCCGGCTCACTCTGGAACCCGGTGGTTCCACATATCCCGACAATCCCCATGAGGGGGAGGAATTCGGATATGTACTCGCCGGCAGTATTATTATTACATTGGGTAAGAAAACAATCCGTGCTAAAAAGGGGGAGACGTTTTACTTCACCTCCAATACCACTCATTATATTACAGCAAATAAGAAAACCGGAGCAGTCATCCTTTGGGTTAGCTCTCCGCCAAGTTTTTAATAGTCCTTAGCCTGACTTTGGATTATACTTAAGATTATTTTACCTACCGGAGGATTGTTTATATGAACAAAGAATTAATTAATCTAATTGATATATCGAAATCTTTTGATGGAGAAATGGTGCTCGATGAACTGAATCTGAGCATCCATGAAAATGAATTTCTTACACTATTAGGTCCAAGTGGATGTGGAAAAACAACTACGCTGCGTATTCTCGGCGGCTTTGTCAACCCGGACCATGGCCGGGTTGTTTTTGACGGTAAGGATATTACCTCCACACCGCCCAACAAACGCCTGCTTAATACTGTATTCCAGAAATATGCTCTGTTCACTCATATGAATATTGCAGAAAACATCGCTTTTGGATTGAAGATTAAGAATAAAAGTAAAAGCTATATCGACGATAAGATTAAATATGCCTTAAAGTTAGTTAATCTGGATGGATATGAAAAACGTATGCCCGACTCATTAAGCGGCGGCCAGCAACAGCGTATCGCTATTGCCAGGGCTATTGTTAACGAGCCTAAGGTACTTCTTCTGGATGAACCCTTAGGCGCTCTTGACTTGAAACTTCGTCAGGATATGCAATATGAGCTGATTCGTCTGAAGAATGAACTCGGAATTACCTTTATCTATGTGACCCATGATCAGGAAGAAGCTCTCACCATGTCCGATACTATTGTGGTTATGAATCAGGGCTATATTCAGCAGATCGGAACTCCTGAAATCATATATAACGAACCCGAGAATGCCTTTGTCGCTGACTTTATCGGAGACAGCAATATTATTGATGCCATGATGCTTGAAGATAAGCTGGTATCCATCCTCGGTGCGAAATTTACTTGCGTGGATACAGGCTTTGGACATAACAAACCGGTAGACGTGGTAATCCGCCCTGAAGATATCGAACTTACAAAGCCGGAAGCTGGAAACATTCAAGGCGTTGTTACCCATTTAATCTTCAAGGGCGTTCACTATGAAATGGAGGTTACTGCGGGCGGCTTTGAATGGCTCGTCCATTCCACCGGCATGTTCCCCGTAGGAACACCGGTAGGTATTAAGGTCGATCCTTTTAACATCCAAATTATGAATAAACCGGCATCAGAAGACGAGGAGGCGGTAGGTGTTGAAGAATAAGAAATCATCTCAGTGGCTTTTATCCTCTCCGTATATTACATGGGCGATTATTTTCATTGTCGTTCCTCTATGTATGGTATTTTACTATGGATTAACCGATAAAAGCGGTACTTTTACCGCTGAAAATGTAGTTGCTATGATGTCAGCAGAACATGCTAAAGCGCTCTGGCTTTCTCTCGGTTTGTCCCTAATCAGTACGATCATTTGCTTTTTCCTCGCTTATCCCCTTGCGATGATTCTGGCAAATATGAACGTAAATCAGCATAGTTTTATCGTACTTATCTTCATCCTTCCCATGTGGATGAACTTTTTGCTCCGTACGCTTGCATGGCAGACTCTTTTGGAGAAAACAGGAGTTATTAATAATATACTCTCCTTCCTTCATCTGCCTGCCTTGAATATTATCAATACACCTTATGCCATTATTCTCGGCATGGTTTACAACTTTTTACCATTTATGGTGCTGCCCCTTTACAACTCACTTGTAAAGATTGACTCGAATGTCATCAATGCTGCTAAGGATTTAGGTGCGAACAATATACAGACCTTTTTCAAGATCACGTTCCCCCTCTCCCTTCCCGGAGTGATTAGCGGTATTACCATGGTATTCATTCCGGCGCTTACCACCTTCGTTATCAGTAAACTCCTCGGTGGAAGCAAGATTCTTTTAATCGGTAATGTTATTGAAGAGGAATTCACACAGGCGGGCAATTGGCACTTGGGAAGCGGACTTTCTATCGTACTTATGATTTTCATTCTCATTAATATGATCGCCTCCGCTATCTTCGATAAAGATGGGGAGGGATCCGCATTATGATACGAACAACTGCTAAAAAAATATATATAGCCCTTATTTTTATTTTCCTCTATGCCCCTATCGCCACTCTTATGGTATTATCCTTCAATGCCAGCCGGACAAGAGCAAAGTGGGGAGGTTTTACTGTCAAATGGTATTTCTCTCTTTTTGAAAATAGAGAAATCATGCAAGCCCTCTGGAATACGCTTCTCATCGCGTTCATCTCCTCTCTGGTAGCCGTCATTATCGGAACCGTCGCTTGTATCGCTATTAACAGTATGAATAAACGAGGACGCAGCATTATAATGGGTGTAACGAACATCCCTATGCTGAATGCGGATATCGTAACGGGCATTTCCCTTATGCTCCTTTTCATCAGCTTAGGACTTAAATTTGGTTTGGGAACGATTCTCTTAGCACATATTACCTTTAACATTCCTTATGTTATCTTATGTGTTATGCCGCGAATGAAACAGTTAAGTCCCAGTACTTATGAGGCCGCTTTAGATCTCGGTGCTTCTCCTGTTCTCGCATTTTTCAAAGTAGTCTTTCCCGACATACTGCCGGGTGTATTATCAGGATTTCTGATGGCTTTTACCATGTCTTTGGACGACTTTATCATCACTCACTTCACGAAGGGTGCCGGTGTTGATACGCTTTCCACGAAGATTTATACCGAAGTAAAAAAAGGAATCAAACCCGAAATGTACGCGCTGTCCACTATTATCTTCGTTACAGTGCTATTACTTCTATTCCTTGTAAATAAAGCACCGAAAGAAAAATCATGAAAATAAGTTAGGAGGATATTACCACTATGAAAAAATTATTATCTATGCTATGTGTATCTGGCGTGGTTCTTCTGTCTTTTGCAGGCTGCGCATCTTCCTCTTCCGGAACAAACGGAGAGGTTATCGTATATAATTGGGGCGAGTATATGGATCCCGATGTTATCGGCCTTTTCGAAGAGGAAACAGGAATCAAAGTTATTTATGACGAATTTGAAACGAACGAAATCATGTATCCCAAGATTGAAGCCGGGGCTTCCGAATACGATGTTATCTGCCCTTCCGATTACATGATTCAAAAGATGATCGACAATGATTTGCTTGCCGAACTTAATTTCGACAATATTCCTAATGCAAAAGCCAATATCGGAGCACAGTATTGGGAGCAGGCACAGGAATTTGACTCCGAAAACAAGTATTCCGTACCTTACTGCTGGGGAACCGTAGGAATTCTCTACAATAAGACGATGGTAGATAAGCCCGTTGACAGTTGGAGCATATTATGGGACGAAGAATATAAAGATAATATTTTAATGCAGGATTCCGTTCGCGATGCCTTTATGGTCTCTTTGAAATTAAACGGCTATTCCATGAACTCCACAGATACTGCCGAGCTCGAAGCGGCAAAGAACTCTTTGATAGAGCAAAAACCTCTCGTTCAAGCTTACGTTATCGATCAGGTCCGCGATAAAATGATTGGCGGAGAGGCTGCTATCGGTGTTATTTATTCGGGAGAGGCTATCTTCACACAAAGAGAGAATCCCGATCTGGAATACGTTATTCCGAAGGAAGGAACGAACGTATGGATTGATTCCTGGGTAATCACTAAAAACTCCAAGAATAAAGAGAATGCAGAAAAGTTCATCGATTTCATGTGCCGTCCTGATATCGCTCTGCAAAACTTCGAATATATCACTTATTCCACACCAAACGATGCTGCCAGAGAACTGATTGAGGATGAGGATATTAAGAACTCTACCATTGCTTTCCCGGATTTATCACAATATTCCAATCTGGAGACATTCCAATATCTGGGGGAAGACGGTGACTATATGTATAATGAGCTTTGGAAAGTAGTGAAGTCAAATTAATAAGAAAATCCTGCCCGGCCAGATGGCTGCGGATGAGATTGTATAGCTGAGTTTATCTGTATTTAATCAAAACTTAAGCGCCAGATATCTAAACGGTATCTGGCGCTTCTTGTTTATTACTGTTTACGAATTATTCTTATCTGATGCATCTGCACTTATCCTCTAGCATATTGTGCCGGATACCATTTTTGAAACCATGCCGTGAACACACCCATCAGCATAGGAAGGGCTGAATTGATTAGCCCTACATAGGGAGAAAATCTCGTTCCCATCAGAATATAAGTCCAAACCGGTATAACAAGATATAGAACACCCCAGGCGGCAGTCAGTATACGGTTCGTACTGATAAAAAGCGGATTTGCAAAGGCTTTTTCCCCGCCGTAGCCCTTTGCACTGTAATGAGCGGTCAGGGGAATCTTAGGAAACGCACCGATAAGCCACATCAGCCCAAATATCAAATAACTGCCGGAAACAATAACCCTTGCATCCATTCCAAGTAAAACTGCCAGCGAAAGTCCCGCTACAATAGGAATGCTGACTTGCTCGTAGATAACAGGACGGAATACAATCCATAACAGAGGAATGAGTGCAGCGGCAACTATGCCTGTCGCGCTGCCGACAATAGGATCTATTGCGATTGCAGCCCAGATGATAATCCACGGTGCAAGCAAAAGAAGCATATTGGTCGTTCGCAATGTCTGATGTTCCGTCCTCTTTGGCGGCATTTGCACACCGAACAATTCATCCCATTTTAGCATAAGGTTAAAATCACCAATAACCTTATAAAGACGTTGAAATAATGCTTCCTGTCCGGTAATCTCCCCACGGGCAATAGAACGCCAAACCGAGTATGGCGTTTCAATCCTCGTCGTGTACGGCTTAAAATTGTCTGCTATGACCTCTGAACCATGCTTCGTCAGCAGAATTTGATAGGTTTTCTCGATATCAGTGTAATAAAACTCCACGATACGCTCCACACTGTCCGGCCTATATAAAGCTGCCATCTGCGTTGTAAAGTTCAGACTATCGTCTATAGGAGCTGTCGAATCCCCATCTTTGGCAATTCCCCACGAAGCATCTGCCATTTTCTCAAACACATTGCGGGGATACAGGGGTTCCATAAGCTCCTCCTGTGTTCCGACATGAATCCCTCCGTCGGCATACTCTGTCCCTGCACGGCATATGACTTCCAAATATGCATCTGTGCGGGCTTTCACTTCCGGTATACGGAACAATTCTCCCTGGCCGCAGAAAATTGTCGTATAGTTACTCTTTCCAAAAAAGTGGTCAAACATAGAGATAACTGCTTCATAATTGCCTTCCGGCGTCCAAAAACCGCAGGTCGAAATCACAAGGTGCCTTTGATGGCTCAAATCGTGCCGTGCCGGATGACCGCCGCTCTCTGTGCCCTCTGCCATAAACGGTAAATTTAATGGTAACTGACGATCGATTAGATTTTTCAAGCTGCCGGGAACGCTATAATAATACAGCGGGAAAGACCAAATAATCACATCGGCATCAATCATTTTGGTGAGAATTTGGTCCATTCCATCCTTTATAACACATTTTCCCGGCGTTTTATCCCAACAAGAGAAGCACCCCAAACACCCCTTTACATCTGTTTTTGCCACATCAATTACTTCTGCATCCGACCACCCTGCTCCATCTAAAAAGGAGTGGGTCAAACGCATAGTATTGCTTCGCTCCCCTTTCGGCGAACCGTTTAAGACCAAAACGTTCATCACTTCTCCCCCTCTAGAATAGCGATTGCTTTATTAGCCCAATCAAGGCTGGCATCATAGTATAACTCACCGTAAAGGATGGAAAGTTCCCAAAATTTAGTCTTCTTCTCATCCTCTATCATCGCCCTGTATTCCGTAGTTGCGATATGGGCGGCACTCAATGAATTTCTGCTTTCAATACATTTGTCCCGATATTTCCGAATCATATCGATTGATTGCTCAATACTTGTTTCACCTGCAAAGAAAACACGCATAAGAAATGCACTCTTAACACGCATTGCATCAGCAGTATCCGACTCCGGCAGTAACAGCCAATTCTCAAGTTCTTCTTTTCCGCTGTCCGTTATAGTATATACCCGCTTGTTTGGCTTTTCCGTTTGCATAATGCGTTCACTTGTCAGCCAGCCGCTCCGTTCCATAGAATCCAACTCACGATAAATCTGACTGGTTTTTGCCTGCCAGAAAAACGATAGAGAAGCCTTAAAAGCCTTATCCAATTCATATCCCGTCATTGAGCCGTAATTTAGTAGACCTAACAGACCATGCTTAAGTGACATATCAATACCCCCTTTGTTTAATACTCAATAAGTTGATTATAAAATAAGATAAATATACTGTCAAGGTTAAGACGCTATATTCCCCTTTTCCGGCCTCCCAAATAAGTTACAGATTTATGGCAAGAAAAAGCCGCAGGACGTCAAAATCCTACGGCAAATCCCAAAAGTCGAAAACATTCTTATCACTTCTAAGGACGTACGTGCCAATCGCCCTCTATCGTATATTTATAAGATGTTAATTCCTTTAATCCCATCGGCCCTCTCGCATGAAGCTTCTGAGTACTGATTCCGATTTCTGCGCCGAAACCGAATTCAAATCCATCGCTGAATCTCGTAGAAGCATTGGCGTAGACGCAAGCCGCATCTACTTCCCGCAAGAACTTATCGGCATTTTCCTTATTTTGCGTCAGAATTGCTTCGGAATGCTTCGTATTGTATCTGTTAATATGGGCAATCGCTTCTTCTATGGATGAAACAGTCTTTATGGCAATGATATAATCTAAATATTCTCTTTCGTAATCTTCTTCTGTTGCCGGTATGGCATCTGCAATGACTTCTCTCGTTCTCTCATCACCACGCATTTCCACCTTATATTCCCGGAACGCTTCCGCTATCATTGGCAAGAATCTTTCTCTCACCGCCTCATGTACGAGCAATGATTCACACGCATTACATACACCGATACGCTGGGTCTTAGCATTAACAATAATCGGAACCGCCTTTTCCAGGTCTGCACTCTCATCCACATAAATATGGCAATTTCCCGTTCCCGTTTCTATGACCGGAATCGTACTATTCTCCACAACACTTCGGATCAGCCCTGCGCTTCCTCTCGGAATTAATACATTTACATAACGGTTCAACTTCATAAACTGTTTCGTCACTTCTCTGTCTGTGCTTTCGATCAACTGAATAGCATCCTCGCACACTCCGCAAGAACGAAGTGCTTTTCGGATGGAGGCGGCAATTGCGATATTGGAACATACGGCATCGCTTCCTCCTTTTAAAATCACGGCATTTCCGGATTTAAAGCAAAGTCCGAAGGCGTCTGCTGTTACATTCGGTCTGGATTCATAGATAATTCCTACTACGCCAAGGGGAACTCTTCTCTTTTGAATGTGCAGTCCGTTCGGACGGTCATACGTTTCCAGCACCTCACCGATGGGATCTTCTAACTCTACTATCTGATATAGCCCCTCGGCCATGGACTTGATTCTATCGGCTGTCAGCCTCAGTCTATCCACCATTCCCGGATGCATGCCGTTGGACTCACCATTCGCTATATCTTTTTCATTTTCTTTCAGAATCGACTCTGTATCTGCAATTAACGTCTCTCCTGTTTTTTGCAGCACTTCATTCTTTTTTTCCTTAGAGAGCCCCTGCAACTCGAAGCTCGCTGCTTCTGCTTTTTGTCCCATCATTTCCAAACTTATCATAGGTCATCCTCCTTTTAGATTTTATTAAAATTTTCACAATATTTAGTTGTAAATCTAATATTTCTCACATTAGTTTGTGATTATTATACATACTTATTTTTGTTGTATGATATGATTCCCACAACACATCGAAGTATAACTCATAAGCTATAAGAAAGGTAGGGCACCATTATGTCAGAAATATCCGATATTGTCAAAGGCTTAAGGGAGAACAATCGCCTGAAGCAAAGGGAAGTTGCCGATTATCTCGGAATCTCACAACAGGCCTATTCTTATTATGAACTGGATAAAAGAGAACTCCCGGCTCGTCATGTAGTCAATTTAGCGAAACTTTATAATGTAAGTACCGACTATATTCTAGGTATAGAACCTGACTTTGCGGGTTCGTATGATTTGACCTCCAAATATATACAAGATATCTCGTTGAAGGACATGCTTTGGAATCTTAAAAAGCTAAATAAAGTGAACCGTCAGGAAGCAGTCAAATATCTCGCGTATCTGAATAACACACAATCCAAGCAGACGCAAGTTCCGAAACCTTCCACCGCTTCCAAAAATGAATAAGTAATAATAAGTTATTTAATATATGTTTTCTTCCGTTATCACCATATTCGGCTTCCTATCATGCTCCTCCGTCGGTACCTTCTGCGCTAATTGGCATTCAAAGCATACCGCCACTGTGGGGAGCTGCGGATATCTCTCTAAGTACCTGTCGTAATAGCCTTTACCATAGCCCATTCGATTATGCTCCCTGTCAAAGACACTGCCCGGCATTATCATCAAGCATCTTTCCATGCTGATATCCCTTCCGCAAAGGAGTCTTTGCCCACTTGGCATCGGTTCTCTGATTCCCATATATCCCATGGACAGATCTTCCATTCCTGCTATCCGATAAAATTCCATTTCCTCTCGATCAATTCTAGGACAGTATACTTTTTTCCCTCTGCTTAACGTTTCTTTAATAAACTCTTCTGTTTCCACTTCACTTTTATAATTTACATAACAAAGAATAGACTCCGCTTCTTGATAAATATCCATCCGAGTTATCTTATCCATTATATTCCGACTTTTCTCGGCTCGTTCCCCTTTCGGCATTTCGTCTCTCTTCTTCAGTATACTCTTTCTAATGCGTCTTTTTATCTCCATACTTTTCTCCCAGATTAGTTATGGACCCATCCTCCTCCTGGATATTTACATTGTTAAGCTGTCCCCTCAGGTTCGCTCTAATATTGGCGATATACTCGCTTCGAAGAGCCGCCTGCTCTTTCTTCTCCTCTTCGTTCAATCCTTCCGCCTTTGACTTACGATATAATTCATTGATTCTCTCAATCTTTTTATCCATGCTTTCCATTTCAATAGCCATGCCTTTCTCATAATCTGTAAATTTTAATAATTATTCATCTTTTCCACGAATTCAGGTAAATCAAAATACTTCTTCTCAGTACCTGCAAATAACGTCCCTATGTTATTACCATCCAATATACGGTGTAAGACCTTAATATCTTTGCTGTTTGCGATAATCATATCGATATTGGAACTTGTAGCGATCTGAGCTGCGATAAGCTTCGTATTCATACCGCCAGTCCCTACGCTACTCCCTGTAGTAGCCTTTCCCATATCCATGAGTTCATCGGTAAGCTCTTCTACCACTTCGATGAATTTCGCTTCTGTATTCGTCCTTGGATCATCCGTATATAGTCCATCGATATCCGAGAGGAGAATCAAAAGATCCGCACCGACCAAAGCTGCTACAATAGCTGACAACGTATCATTATCCCCTATTTCAATTTCATAGGTCGCTACCGTATCGTTTTCATTTACGATGGGAATAGCTCCCAATTTAAAAAGCTCGGAGAAAGTGTTGTGGGCATTGTAACGGTTCAAATTATCCACAATCGTGTTCTTTGTCATAAGTATTTGCGCTGCTACCTGATTATATTCCGCGAATATTTTCTGATAGGTCATCATCAGCCTTGCTTGTCCTATCGCCGCACAAGCCTGTTTGACCGCAATCGGATTATCCTCATCCAAATGATTGATATCTTTAATATGTACTGCCTTTTTCCCTACTGCAATTGCACCGGAAGTCACAAGCACCACATCTTTTCCCCTATTTCTCATATCACAAAGCTCTCTGACGAGAACATCTAGCTTCGTATAATCCAAATCTCCTGTCTCAGGGTGTTGCAAGGAGGAGGAACCTATCTTTACAACAATTCGTTTTTTATCTTTTATTCTTTCTCTTAAATAGTTTCTCCTTGCGGCAGTCTCATCCTGACTTTTTTGCTTCTCCAGTTTTATCGTTTCCATCGGACTTTCTTATCCTCCATCCTGTTTTCTCTCGTAACTGTTAGGTTCCTTCACAGTTACCTCTCGCTTTCGTACCAGATCACTATCTATATGGACGGCCTTCTATAAAAGGCTTATATTCTTCCGCAATCCACTGTGCGATCTTTATTCCATCCATTGCGGCCGACATGATACCACCGGCATATCCGACCCCTTCTCCGCAAGGATAGAGTCCTCGCAATCTGGATTGTCCGGATGTATCCCTATGAATTCGCACAGGTGAAGATGTTCGGCTCTCAACCCCTGAAATCAGCATTTGCTCCGATGCAAATCCGGGAATCATTCTCCCAAACTGTTCTATCCCTTCAATAAATGCCCGATTGATAACTTCCGGCATAATCTCATGCACATCGGCAAATTCCCACAATCCCTTTATTTGAGGAGCATAGGTATCGCCGGATACAGCAGCTTTTTCATTTATTACTGCCATTTTGAAATCTCCATAGTATTCCACAGGTACTTTTCCCTTGCACAAGTTATAAGCTTTCTCTTCCAGACTGCGTTGAAATGTAATTCCTGCAAGAGGATGGTCGCTTCCATAATCTTGCGGTGTCACAGAGACGATAATCGCACTGTTGGCATTTCTTCCATCCCGCTTGCTATAACTCATGCCGTTTACCGCAAGCTTTCCCTCTTCGGAAGAAGCGTTAACTACATAGCCGCCCGGGCACATGCAGAAGGAATAAACTCCCCTTCCTTCTTTTGTTTTCGCTGCCAGCTTGTACGCGGCCGGTGGAAGAAGCCCTTGCTCTTGTCTGCCATACTGCGAATCATCGACCATACTCTGGGGATGCTCCACCCTCATACCCACCGCAAAAGCCTTAGCCTCCATAGGGACTTCTCTTTGATACAGCATCTCGAAAGTATCTCTGGCGCTGTGTCCAATCGCCAGCACTGTCACTTCAGCCTCTAGCCTTTCCTGGCCTCTTTTTGCATTCTCAGTAATGACCGCCTGTACTTTACCGCCTTCAAATATAATATCCGACACCTTCGTATCGAACCGTATCTCCCCTCCATGTTCGATAATGGTCTGCCTCATATTTCTGACCACATCCATTAAGACATCGGTTCCTATATGGGGCTTTCCATCGTATAAAATAGATTCTTGCGCCCCTGCCTGCACAAAAATAGACAGAACCTCTTTATTCAGCCCATCTTTATCTTTTACAAGAGTATTTAATTTTCCATCTGAAAAAGTTCCGGCGCCGCCTTCACCAAATTGTACATTGCAATCTACATTCAATTGCCCGCCTGCCCAGAACCGGTCTACCTCTGCCTTACGTGCATCCACATCCTTTCCCCGCTCCAAAAGAAGGGGACGATAACCATGAAGTGCCAACATATAACCGCAAAATAAGCCGGCCGGACCTGTTCCTATGATAATGGGTCTGTTAGTTAATTCTTTTGTCCCATAATCAGGAAAACGGTACTGTACAGGCGTAACTATGCTTATTTGATTATTGTTACATCTTTTCACTACGTCCTGTTCAGCATTGACTGCTACATCTACCGTATAACTATAATAAACATCCGGTTTCTTCCTGGCATCGATAGAACGTTTCACAATTTCATAGGTAAAACTATCTTTTTTCGAAAGCTTCAGCAGCTTTCTTATCTTTGCTTCCATCTCATCGCCCTTATGCCCGGGCAATAACTTCAATTGATTAATTCGAATCATTTTAACAACCGTATCTTTCCATGTATTCTTACGGTCAGCGCAGTAAATGCACAGACCTGCTGAACAGCTACTATTATTCTCGTTATACTGCCGCATTCTTCCCGGCAACGAAACCGCTTGTCCACGCCCACTGCAAGTTATAACCACCGCATCGCCCATCGATATCCAGAAGTTCACCTGCGAAATAGAGTCCCGGAACTAATAGGGACTCGAGGGAAGATGTCACTTCTTTCATATTCACACCACCGGCACTGACCTGTGCGTGATCAAAGGAATTCGCCGCTACTACATGAGTACATAGCTTCCGATAGGAGAAAAGGAGCTTCTTTAGCCGTTCTTTTCCAATCTTATGAGCCTCCTCGGAGGGCTTAATGCCCGCTTGTCTCAACATAACCATATTAATCTTCTTATTTGCCATACCGATAAGAAATTCTTCTGCATTTTTGCCGCTTAAATCTTCCGTTCTTCTTCGGCACATTTCCTCATATTCTGCCTCCTCCCAATCGGGGAAGAAATCTATGTAAACAGGTACTTCTTTTCTCTCTTTCAGTAAATAAGCCGCTGTCCGACTGAATTGAAATACAGGGATACCGGAAATTCCATAATCCGTAAACTGCACCTCTCCTCTCTCTACCTGTATCGGCGAATTCTTTTCCCCAAGACTTAAAGATGCCTCGCATCGAACCCCCGCTGCTATCTTAAAGAAATCCTCTCTGCATCTTAGTTGCACCAATGCCGGTACCGTATCTACCAAACGATGGCCGAGTCCTCTTGCCAAACGATAGCCGCTTCCATCCGAGCCGGTCTTAGGTGCTGCACATCCGCCGCAAGTTAGCACTACACGGTCATAGCACTCTCCTTTTCCCCCTACTTTCACGAGAAACTCATTTCCTTTACCGAGTACTTCTATAGCAGTCACTTCGGACTGCAATTCTACCCTTACACTAAGCTTATTAATTTTTAACCGCAAAATATCGAGAACGGTAGAAGCTTGCTCTGAAAGAGGATATAAATAACCATTTCTTTCCTTGCTAAGCATACCCCCTTCCAGGAAAAAGGAAATAGTATCTGTTACAGAAAACTGTTCGAACAAATGCTCCAGCTTATCCGTATTCTGTCCATAATAATATGCTGTGTTAAAATCCCTGTTGGAATAATTGCATTTTCCATTGCCAGTAGCGAGTATTTTCTTCCCTATGCGGTCATTTTTTTCATAAATTGTCACCTGTCCACCACTGTTTGCCGCAGTAATGGCTGCCATCATACCGGAAGCACCGCCGCCGATAACTGCTATTTTCTTCACTTACCTGTCCTCGTACCTTTTCCATGTATTCTTACGGTCAGCGCAGTAAATGCGCAGACCTGTTGAATAATTACTTTATTTTACTGTAGCTGCTCAGTGCCTCCGCAGCTACATTGAAAATCCATTAAAATCACCTTCGGTGATGGGATTTTCATTTACTCTTCCACGTATTCTTACGGTCAGCGCAGTAAATGCGCAGACCTGTTGAATAATTACTTTATTTTACTACTAATTAACGTATTGTACAAGCGTCATTGCCGTCAACTCGAATAAGATTCCAAAAAGTTATACAACTCCTCTTCCGATGCTATATACTTTCTTTGTATGACCTCTTGTTTCAATCCATCAGGAAGTGTATCGATGGAAATATTCGTACCCATATAAATGGTCTTCAAATCATCACAATAGACGACCACAAAGTTCTTCTCATTAACCAAATAAAAGCTCGTGCTTAATTCTCTGAAAATATAACTCTTACGAATCCTCACTTTATCCCGGGAGAAAGAAACGACCTCCACACTTACGAAACCAAGCTCCTGGTCCGCCAGCGATGGCGACTGTTGATACAACTCCATCTCCCTGACGAAACGATCCCTGTTCATACCAATATATTTCTCCGGTACTTTCCACTTCGTTTCCACAGAGGTCTCCTTTTTCAGGTCCACTTCCTCGATAACATATTGTGTATCCGCATTGATAACTTGTTCTTCCTCGAAGGACGTGGGGATGACTTGGGGCTGTTCCTGTACGAGTGCACTTTTTTGTTTTACCGATTCTTCCCTGTATTTGCCCGGATAGAATTCTTCCTGCAGCTTCATATGCGAATAAAACCCAAAGGTATACATTCCCATGGGTATAATAAAAAAAAGACTGATACGTTTTACAAATTTCATTTTACAACTCTCCTTATGAGTGTACCTCAACTCATTTGTAAATAGTATCAGTCAAATTTATAAATTTTATTCCACATCTTCTATATCAAATGCAAACGCACTGCAATCGATGTAATAATATTCCCTCCGGTCATTTCTTCTAACTCTTCTTTGCGAACACCTCGCAGCACAATAAGAAATACATGATAAGTAATAAGATATACGACTATACATAGAAGCAATGTTATCACATTGCCTGCAAAGGATAAAAGCAACTTATTAAGCAGCATTCCTATCAAAGCAGAAGTACCCGCCGCAATCAATGTCACTGCGAACGTACGAACCCACTCTTGTGAATATTTCATATGCCTCATCACACCGAAGAAGCATACAACACAAGAGGCAAGGTAAAAGAGAATGCTTCCGCATACGACTGCTGTAATTCCGAGCTGTGTATTATTCAACAATAAAATAATAAGGATTAAATGTGATAAAAAGGCGATAAAACCGCCGAGCATCACTATCTGCAACTTACGGATACGCTGTAAAATAGCCGTCAAAAAATAAGTGAACGAAGCCAGTACGATCACTGCGCTTCCCGATTGTATCAATAAAACCGCTGTCTTTATATCACCCTTGAACAATATGCTCGCAATCGGCTCCGCTAAAACAGCAATTAAAAAAGCACACGGAATAGAAAAAATAGAGAGCTGATGAATGCTCCTTCTCAATTCTTCCCTTACCCCTCCTTGATCCTGTCTATCATAAAGTTGTCCGATTTTCAGAACAGCCCCGGTGAGCGGAAGTGTACATAGAACAACTGCTGCTCCTATGACCACGCTATATTTGCCATAATAGACACCCCAATGAGCCACCCTTAAGGAGTCTTTTCCGGCTATATTCATGGCATAATTAAATATCCGTTGATCCACCAAATAATTCATATGATACAACAAGGCACATATGCTATAGGGCAATGCGGTCGTAAAAAGCATAGATACTATCTGAAGGCCCGACTCTGTCGCTCTGCTGCTATCTTTTCCCACTTGCTTCTTCCATTGTCTCGCATAGAGAATATAAATAAACAGAAGGTGCAGTGCTCCGAATATGCAGGCTGCCGTAAGACCTAAGATTGCGCCCATGGCACCATAAGCCGCCGCATATTCTTCGTTTTTCAAAAGTGCTGCCACTTTAAGTCCATAGGCATAGGCTATAGACGCAAGAATCAGACTGGAGACAAACATAATTACTCTCTCCAGAAGCTGTGAATGTACGGTAGGCATTGCAGAACCCATTCCTTGAAAGTATCCCCGAAGCACTCCTATTATAAAAGAAAGCATAACAGCAGGCGCTGCTGCCGCAATTGTGAGATAGCTCAGCTTCTCTAACAAGAGAATCTCTGCGATTGGCTGGGATAGCACAAAAAGAATACAAGCAAACAGTCCTCCTGATATAATAGAAAAAAGCAAGGCACTGCGAAACACCTTACCGGCATTTTTGTATTGTTCTCTTTTCATCCGATATTTGATAAGAACTGCCACTGCTCTGGATATCCCGTAAGATATTACTGCGGTACTCACCAAAAACAGTTCCATACCGGCTGCAAAAAAGCCGATTCCTTTATCTCCTATCATTCGCCCGAGAGGAATGCGAATTAAAAGTACAATTAAATAAGCAATTAACCCTGTTGCCATGATAATATCTTTTTTCTTTTTCCTCTCGGTGCCTTTTCTTCTCGGTAAATGTTTCATGTCTGTTGTTCCTTTATTTTTCATCCCATTGGTTACAATAATCAATTTTGTCTGAATTTATTTTTAATCTCTCTATTTTTGATTTTTATCTTTAAACTTTTACTTTTAACTTTCATCCCTCGTAATATGAAGCCGATCGAGTATCTCTTCCTGCTTCTTTTCCATAACAGCCGCTTCCTCCGCCTCCATGTGGTCATAACCGCATAAATGGAACATGCTATGTGCCACGAGAAAAGCAAATTCTCTGCGCTGGCTGTGGCCGTAACTTTCCGCCTGTTCTTTTACTTTTTCCACTGAGATAATAATATCTCCAAGTACCAGCTCTCCGCTATCCGGATCAAAACAATCCGCTGTCTCCTCCAATATTGCAAAATCAGAGGGAGTCTCATAGTCTACATTCGGAAAAGAAAGCACGTCCGTCTCCTTATCGAAACCGCGGTATTCTTTATTAAAAGTACGAATACCTTCATTATCCGTAAGAAGAACACTAACCGTTGCCTCATACGGACAACCTTCACGATCCAATACTTCCGTCATAATCTGATTCACAATATCTTCTATAGAAAAAGGGAATTCTACCCCCGTTTCATTCTCAACGTAAGAAGTCATAATATAGTTTTTCCTCCAAGAACACCTTTTTTATCGTATTTAGTTCACTTATGCTGATAAGGCTTTCATCTAATGTTCCGCTCTCTATTCTCTTTCGAAAGATAGCATCCATCAAAAGCGGATAGTTTAAAATTACGTTCGCATCCTTTTTAAACATACCTTTCACTACCGTAATAACTGCATCTGAAAGCTTTAATACTGCCGCTTCTTTGGATTGTGTTCCCTCTGGCTTTTTCCAATATTCCTTCAGAAGGTTCATCAAAGCCGGCGGAAAATCGTTTGCCCGTCCGACTTCCTCTACATTCTCCCACGTGTTTTCCCCTTTTAGCATACCAATGCGGTGATAATAACCGCCTACCTGCAAAAGAGTGACATCCATAGAAAGATTTTTTGCGACTTTCGCACATAAATGTGCCGTATGTATCGCATGAAAATATTCTTCTTTATCCTTTTCCTTCAGCTCAATAAGCAATGGATTTCCTTGAAAACTCAGCTTCCTATATTCTTCGCTATACTTATGCATAACAGAAACACTGAAATACCGGAATACTGCCATCATAAGAAGCCAGGTAACGGATACATTGATGATAGGTATCAAAAATAGTTCCAACGAGAAAACCTCATTGACAGGTAAAACATATACCGCGCTCATCGCTACAAAGAAAAGCAACTGTGCCGCAAATGTCCTTACGCCCACTTCATACTTCTCATCCAACTCCCGAAATAAAGCAATCACTACCGTACCAGTCACAAAATACAGAAAAAAATCTGCCGCTCCCGCATTACCCCCATGAAGCACTGTAAGTAGCAAAAGTAATGCTCCTGCCACAAGACCGATAAAAGAACCGGAAAACAGACTAAGAGTGAGAAAAATCACAGGATAAGGCCAACCCGCTGCCGGAATAATAGGAAACCCCACCGCGCATAGAAGGCTGATAAGAAACAGAAAAAGAAATCTGCTTCTATGTTCCGCATTATCGTAAGAGAGAAATCCCTTCTGTACATCATGCGCCAGCAAATAAAGGATAGTCCCCATCCCTAATAAAGAGATTATCACATTGCGGGCAATTTCTACTGTCTGTATGCGGTAAAAGTATCCCGCGGCTGCCGTTATCACCCCCACCAGAGCGAAAGAAATAGCTGCAATTACTGTATTTTTATTTTTTTCCATATCCCGTATTCCTGCTTCCGCGCTTATCGCGTGCATTGTTATCCCTAGTCTTATTGCGTTCCGATACCCTCTCATAATCTTCATATGCCTTTACAATTTTCTGTACCAGAGGGTGGCGCACCACGTCCTTACTCGTCAAATTACAAAAAGCGATATCCTTTATTTTCGAAAGTACGCGTACCGCTACATCGAGTCCCGATTTATCGCCGGGAGCCAGATCCTTTTGTGTCGCGTCACCCGTTATAATGACTTTAGAACCGAATCCGATTCTCGTTAAGAACATTTTCATCTGCGCCGGCGTAGTATTCTGTGCTTCATCCAAAATAATATAAGCATTATCTAACGTACGCCCTCTCATATATGCGAGCGGTGCTACTTCAATCAACCCTTTTTCCATATTCTTGGCAAAGTTCTCCGCTCCCATGATCTGATGCAGCGCATCGTATAAAGGTCTTAAATAAGGATCCACTTTACTCTGCAAGTCTCCCGGAAGGAATCCTAACTTCTCGCCCGCTTCGATGGCCGGTCTCGTCAATATAATACGGCTCACCTCCTCATTCTTAAAGGCAGTGATTGCCATCGCCATCGCCAGATACGTCTTACCCGTTCCTGCCGGCCCCAATCCAAATACGACCATATTATTTCGAATGGCGTCCACATACTGTTTCTGCCCTAAAGTCTTTGGCTTAATCGGTTTCCCGCTTATCGTATGGCAGATACAATCGCCATCTATCTCAATGAGTACATCTTCTTTGTTTTCCATTTCCATAGTTATCGCGTAATCCACATTCTGTTCCTGAATGATATTTCCTCTCTTAGATAATTCTATTAACTGTCTTACAATACTTTGTGCCCGCTTCACATCCTGCTCAACGCCGGATATCTTCACAACTCCGTCTCTGTCAACTATCGTCACATGAAAATCGTCTTCTATCTTCTTAACATAATGATCGTATTGTCCAAAGATATTGCGCATATGCTCTGCCGGAACTTCCATTCTGCTTTCATAGTGCCCCATGCACATAACCCCTACTCTTTATTTTATTCGTAACTGTTCAGTAGCCTAGTGACTTTTATTCTTCCGCCGCCTGATCCGCTTCTTCGCTTTCATCTACAGGCGCGGGGACAATAGGAATATTCTTTCCTGTCTTTTCTACAATCTGCAGATCCATATCCATCTGCCATGTTTTGTTTTTCTTACTTATTGTAACATTTTTTTTAATTATTTGAACCCCTTTTTCTTCTAAACTTTCGATAAATTTTGTCGATTTTTCAGAAAATATACTTTTTATCTCCTCCGTTGCATAAATATTGTCTTCGATCACATATTCCCTGTTAACTGTTTTCCCATAATAGATAGGCAAATAGAAATTCTCCAGAAGCTTCACCTGCTTTTTATCCGTTACTCTATCATAATCTGCATATGCTACCTTTCCTATACGAAAAACAAGCTCTTTACCGGAAAAAGAAAGAAAATATTCATTTTTCGTTTCCCCTGAATATACCTTCTGCTTATAGGTAAGAGGTAATTTCTCCTGCTTTTTCAAATTTCTTTTTATGTATATATCCGCATCCGCATCGTAATATTGATATTTTTTTACTGTGGCATCTTCGTTGTAAACAGGGACACTGCCACAGACGAGAACATCCCCTTTCTTCACCTCACTTTGCAAGGCCACTTGCGGAATACCTTTACGGGTCACCATACTTATGATTACACCATCGTTTTCTGCCACTAAATCAGAGCCAAAAGCATTATTCACCACCGTTTCTTCCTTACCTGCCGTATTGGTATCCACTTCATTTTCTTTAATCTGTATGGACAGTCTGGTACCCTCTATCTTCGCCGAGGTCCATGTTACAATAGGAAAATCCTGCCTTATCCTCTTCTCCAAGGTTTCAATATCTACATCTTTGCGCTGCATCCCTACATAAATATGGTTCCCCCGCAGAAAATCAAAAAATACATCCTCAGTAATACTATAATTCCCCGTGATATCTACCGCCCATATAAAAGTAGACATCCATACCCAGAAGAACAAACTCCCTAAAAGTCCGATAAGAAAGATCTTTCTGCGCTTCATTTTCGGTACAAAAAAAGGTAGTCCACAACGCTTCTGTATGGCTACCTTCGTCCCTGTTTTCTTCACAATAGGTTTTAACTTGCGAAACCCTTTTACCGTAATGCACATCGTATAATATTCCCCATGATTTTCAATATTCCAGAGAAATATATCACGATTACTACATAAATTCATAAATCGTTCAGGCGAATATCCCCATACTCTAATAAGGACATACCCTTTGATATATTGTATCAATTGAAGCATATGGCAACTCCTGTTTTCAATTCTTTTTCATTATAGTTCATACACTAAAGGTGATTTTAATGGATTTTCACAAAGCAATCTTTGCTTTTGTAACAGTGAGGATACCGACCATTACGCTTATCCTTCATAGGAATTATGATAGCGGACACATTCAATGTATCCGCTTATCTTCATATCTTCATTGGTATAATAATCGATAGACAACTTTCTCCCTACAATGCTTATCTGACAAGTCTTGCCCTGAAGCAATATCAGTTCTTCGGAATACTCAAGAATCCCTCTATAATTCTCTACAAAGGCATCCTTGTTTCCCGTTATCGTCACAATGGAGGCTCCCAGAACCGAATCCTTCGGAAGCTTTAACGACTCCACAACCATCTCTTTTTTTCTTTCTAATCTTTGTTTTCCACTTTGTTTATGCTTTCCCATCATAGAATAATATATGTTCGTTTTTACCGAATAATTCCTTTGATGAAAGGGCCTTTTTCCACCGGTGCATCTGTAAAGGAATAAGCCTTTATAAAACGTTCTCCGGCTGCCTCCATTTTCTGCTTGTCATTCCCGTGCAAAAATGCGAGGGTTTCTCCTTCTTCTACATAATCACCGACCTTTTTCTCAAGAACGAGTCCAACGGCTAAGTCGATCTCACTTTCCTTCGTCTCTCTTCCTCCTCCAAGCATAAGGGAGCAGATTCCAATTTCATCACATGCGATTTTCTCTACATATCCGGCCCTAGGAGCCGGAATCTTATCGATAAATCCGGCCTGGGGAAGTAGGTCTGTATTAAATACCGCTTCTTTACTTCCGCCCTGCGCCTCTATGAATTCTGCCAACTTATTCAGCGCTGAACCATCTGCAATCGTCTGTTCCAGCATTTTTCTCGCTTCTTTTTCATCTTTTGCCATTCCTCCGAGTTCCACCATATAAGAACCTAAGGTCAGACACAATTCGAGAAAATCATCCGGGCCATTTCCCTTTAAAGTCTCAATCGCTTCCTTTACTTCCAGGGCATTGCCCACCGCATATCCTAAGGGCTGGTCCATATCGGATATGACAGCGACGGCTTTTCTTCCTGCATTTTTTCCAAGTTCCACCATTTCCTTTGCCAAATCAAAGGCATCCGCTTCTTCCTTCATAAAGGCACCGCTTCCGGTCTTTACATCCAGCACTATTGCATCCGCTCCTGAAGCGAGCTTCTTACTCATAATGGAACTGGCAATTAATGACATATTATCCACTGTTGCCGTAACGTCTCGCAGCCCGTAAAGCTTTTTATCCGCAGGAGCCAAATCCGCAGTCTGTCCCATAATGGCAATTCCTATTTTATTTACATTAGCCGTGAACTGTTCTTCAGAAATCTCTGTAGAAAATCCTTCAAAACTTTCCAGCTTATCGATCGTTCCGCCTGTATGCCCGAGTCCTCGCCCACTCATTTTCGCCACTTTAATTCCGCATGCCGCTACCATGGGCGTTAAGGTAAGGGAAGTCTTATCTCCCACTCCGCCTGTGCTGTGCTTATCCACCTTAATTCCGTCAATCTTAGACAAATCCAACATATCTCCACTATGGGCCATAGCCATAGTAAGATATAATGTCTCTTCTCTATCCATTCCTACGAAATAGATTGCCATCATCATTGCGGACATCTGATAATCTGGAATCTGTCCACTGGTAAATCCGCTTACCATATATTCGATTTCCTCTTTGGTAAGCGTCCCTCCGTTTCTTTTCTTCATAATAAGATCATACATTCTCATGGCTGCTTTCTTCTCCTTTTCTATATTCCCATCTTTCCATTATCGTAAGGCCAACTATCCTAAATACAAAAACTGCTATCAGGATTCCCACCACGCTTCCTACCAATACATCCGTAGGCCAATGTACGAATAAATACAATCTGGAAAATGCAATCATACCCGCAAGTATTAAGGCTGCCGCACCCCATTTCTTATTCATCAGCCATAGAGAGGTTGCGGCAGCAAAGCTCGCCATGGAATGGCCCGAGGGAAAGGAATAATCGTGTGGATTTTTGATCAAAAGTTCCATCTCCGGGTACATCCAACACGGTCTCTCTCTTTCAAAAAAATTCTTTAAGAAAATATTCCCTAAGAGGAACGACCCCAATAAGGAAAAAAGAACAAGAAAGCCGACTTTCCTGTGTTTCTTCGTACAAATAAGAATAACGCCTACTACGATCCACAAGATTCCATTATCCCCCAGCAACGTAACATGAGAGAAAAGAAAATCCAGAAACGCCGTACGTAATTCCTGAATTGTCATTAATATATTGATTTCCATAAAGGCTACTCGCTTCCTCCTGCTATTTGTGATATGGTTCTCCGCTTATAATGCGATAAGCCCTATATATTTGCTCTGATAAAATAACCCTCATAAGCTGATGAGGAAAGGTCATATCCGAAAAGCTCAGTTTCTCATTGGCACGTTCGGATACCTTCTTATGAAGTCCAAGCGACCCGCCGATTATAAACTGTATATGACTTTTCCCATAGATAGCCAGCTTATCCAGCCTATCTGCAAAGTCCTCTGAATCGAGTTTCTTTCCTTGAATCTCCAAGGTGATGACGTGTGCATCATCTTTTATGTATTTAAGAATTCGCTCCGCTTCCTTTTCCTTAATCTGTTCCTCATAAGAGGCACTGGCTTTATCCGGTGTCTTTTCATCCTCCACTTCTATAATTTCCAAGCGGCAATATTTACTAAGACGCTTCGCATATTCAAGGAGCGCATCGCGGTAATACTTCTCTTTTACCTTACCTACTGCTATTATCGCTATTTTCATAAATCGTTACAATCCTATTCAAAAATATGGGGATAATAGTCATCGGTAAAGGAATCCAGAAATCCCTCATCTAAATTCATAAACTGATGAGAAATCTGCTTTTTCATCTTCTCTATCCGTTTAAAATACCGGCTCTCTTCGCTGTCGTCATCTTCCAACTCAAAAAGACCTTCATCCACCACTTCTGCCGTAAGGTTCTCCTCACACCACTTCTTAATCTCGCTTGTCAGATTATTCTCTGATTCTGCTTTCTGTGCAAGTATCTTCGATGACTTCATGGAAACAGCTCCCATTACGACAAATAAGACAAACAGACCGCCCATAACACCGCATATCATATAACGGTTCATGATATTAACGGAAATAGGTATAATCCCTGTAAAAATCAGGGCGATAGCCACAAGCCCCAGGCCACCGATCAACAATAGCATATATGCAGAAGAACGGTTCTCTTCTGCCCTTGTCTGACTGTTTTGATAGACACCTCCACCGACTGCCATAGAAAGGCCCTTGCTGCTTTCCTCCGCTCCTTCTTCCGTCTCCTTTTCCTTTTTTTCCTCTTGAAGGAATACATTGACGGCAAGAGCTGCCTTTCGTTTTTCTTCTCCGCTTACGAACAGCTCATAGGTCTGATCCTTCTCATCATAAGAAACAAAGGCAGATTTTACCTTATTAAAATGAAGGAATTCCTTCAACCGTTCCATCTGCTCTTCCTCACCGAAGATTAAAGGCTCGTCCTTTCTTGTATTCAGAGATCCCTCCAGCTCCACTCCGCAATCGGCACAGAGTGTTACACCTTCTCTATATTCGTTTTTGCATTTCGGACACCAAGGCATCGTTATTTCCCCCTACTTTCCTTTTCCTTAAATGTTTATTGCTTTGCAGCGGATATTAATCCGTTCACCCCTTGATTCATATTCTCTTTTTCGGGCATCCACTGATAATTATCTGCATTTTTGATTTCCACAATCACCGGATACTGTCCTTTTTTATCCTTCTCTCCTAATGGCTGCCACACGCCATGTTTCGCCGTGCCGCTCCATTCCTTGGAATTACCGCCTTTATAATAATCGGTAATATAAATTTCCCCGTCATAAAACCCATTTTTAAAATTACCGATAAAATTACGATTGTATCCTACTTTTTCTTCCAAATTCTCTTCGATAAAATCATAATGTTCCGCACCGCTTCCATTTGGCAGATCCCCTGCCCAGTTGCCGGAATAACTGTGCTGTAGATACAGGCTATCCTTTGCTTTTTCGTTTTTATCATATACAAAATACCGAATCCACATGCCGCTTTCGCTTCTGACACCATTTTTCCACTCACCATAATAATACTGATTATCGGCATACATTGCAAGTCCTTTACCATTAGGGCGGTTATTCCCATCGGTATCACCGAAGTAATAATACTTTGCCGTTCCGGTAAGATTTCCTGATGCTGCCCGATATCTAGGCAAATAAGCCAGGTCTTCTACCGCCTTCATATTGCCAGCTTCCCAATAGCCGCTCATTTCGGACATCTGCCTTGACAGATCGATCTCTACCTTAGATAAGTCCTCAGAGACTTCCTTTTGCCACTTCGCTGTTGTAGTCTGACTATTTTGTTCGGCCGCAACCTTCTCTTCTTCTATAATGCTTTCTTCTTCCTTATTTTCTTCTTTTTCCACTACAACTGCAGGCTCTCCCGTTTCCCTCTCATCCTTTACTTCGTCTGCAACGTCTTCCTGTCCCTTTTTCTTCACATCGGAGCTTTCGATATTTTGAGATCCTTGATTCTGTGTACTGTTCACATATTCTATAATATCATCCTGCAGTTTATTATCCACATTCTGATTTGCTCTTTTATTTATCCCATGTATGACAAAACTAATACCACAAATTATCACAATGAGAACAACGGCAATTCCTACTGTTAATAATTTCATTTTATCACTGTTATCTCTCACAATCTACCTCTCTTACTACACGTAACGGTTCCTTACCCCTACTAAATATTTACACTACACTTTGTAATCAAAACATATTCTGTTGCATGTCATGCTTCTTACATAAGTAGCTGCCTCTATGTGTGCAGGGTGTACCTGATAAGCATTCAATGCTTCTTCCGATTCAAGAACGGAGATCAATCCAAGATCCTTATTGCTGGAAGAAAGTCCATCGATTACAACCTCCAGAGAAACAACGCCTTCTATCTTGTCCTTTACCGCTTCCAACTTCTCCTTTATAGTTCTTGCAGCAAGTTCCTTCTCGCTTCCTGACAGTTCTTCCTTCAAATCCCATAATACAATATGATGTACCATTTACTTCCTCCTCTATCCTACTTTACCATAACAATTTATAGCCTATCTTATATGTCTTATATGCAATTATACCACAGTAATAACAAATGAAAAGGGAGAATTTGGAGGATTGTGAAAACTTAATTTATCTTAATAAAAAATTAGGAAAAGAAAAAAGATTCCTAAAACTTACTTTCAAGAATCTTTTCTCTTCGCCACTTCTATTTATTTATTGCTTAAATACTCATCAATGCCTTTTGCCGCAGCTTTTCCGGCTCCCATAGCCAAAATAACTGTGGCAGCTCCGGTTACCGCATCTCCGCCGGCATATACGCCTTCTTTCGTTGTCTTGCCGGTATTTTCATCCGCAACAATACATTGCCACTTATTGACTTCCAATCCGTCCGTCGTGGATGAAATCAGCGGGTTCGGAGAGGTCCCAAGAGACATAATAACGGTATCCACTTCGATAATAAATTCAGAATCCGGCTTTACTACCGGCCTTCTTCTTCCGGACTCATCGGGTTCTCCAAGCTCCATTTTCACACATTTGATGCCGCTTACCCAACCATTTTCGTCAGTCAGGATTTCTACAGGATTACTTAAAAGGTCGAAGATAATTCCTTCTTCCTTCGCATGATGCACTTCTTCCACTCTGGCAGGAAGTTCTTCTTCACTTCTTCTGTACACAATATGTACCTCTGCCCCAAGTCTGAGCGCTGTCCTTGCCGCATCCATAGCTACGTTTCCACCGCCAACTACGGCGACCTTCTTACTATCCATAATCGGAGTAGGAGAATCTGCCTGGAAAGCTTTCATCAAGTTACTTCTCGTTAAGTACTCATTCGCGGAGAATACACCGTTTGCCTGTTCGCCCGGAATGCCCATGAACTTAGGAAGTCCTGCTCCGGAACCGATAAACACAGCCTCAAAGCCCTCTTCCTCTATTAACTCATCGATGGTAACCGCCTTACCTACTACTACATTTGTTTCTATTTTTACACCGAGGGATCTTACATTGTCAATTTCCTTAGCGACTACATCTTCTTTGGGAAGACGGAATTCAGGAATACCATATACCAATACGCCGCCCGGCTCATGCAGCGCCTCAAAGATAGTGACATCGTACCCGGCCTTCGCCAAATCTCCCGCACAAGTAAGACCCGCCGGACCAGAACCGATAACAGCTACTTTTTTTCCTTTTTTCTCCGTTGCCCCTTCGGGTTTAATGCCTTTTTCCATCGCCCAATCAGCAACAAAACGTTCCAGTTTACCGATAGATACCGGCTCACCTTTAATTCCTCTGATACACACACCTTCACACTGACTCTCCTGAGGGCATACGCGTCCGCATACTGCCGGCAGTGCTGAAGATTCGCTAATCGTCTGATATGCCGCCTCTATATCTCCTGCCTTTACCTGCTGGATAAAAGCCGGAATATTAATGGATACCGGGCATCCTACTATACATTTCGCATTCTTGCAGTTAATACATCTTTCCGATTCCGCTCTCGCTTCTTCTTCATTATATCCATAACACACTTCTTCAAAGTTAGTCGCGCGCACCTTCGCATCCTGTTCGCGAACAGGAACTTTCTTCAATACGTCCATGATATCCTCCCATCTATTGTTACATCTTAATCGCAGTTACCGCATCCGCCATGATGAGTATCGCCTTCTTGTTCCTTCAGAAGAGCCTTTCCTTCTACCGTACGGTATAGCTGCTGACGTTTCATCGCCTGATCAAAATCCACCTTATGACCGTCGAATTCCGGACCATCCACACAGGCGAATTTCACTTGCCCATCTACTGTCACACGACATGCGCCGCACATCCCGGTACCATCCACCATAATAGGATTCAAGCTTACAACCGTCGGAATACCGAGTTCTTCCGTCATCTTGCATACGAATTTCATCATGATCATCGGCCCGATTGCCACACATATATCGTAGTGTTTTCCTTCTTTTTCCACCAGATCCTTAATGGTCTGCGTAACCATACCGCTTCTTCCATAAGAACCATCATCTGTTGTTATATAGAGATTCTCCGCTACTGCTTCCATCTCTTTTTCTAAAATAAGTAAATCTTTCGTCTTAGCGCCTACGATAACGTCCACTTTTACATCACGTTTCTTCAACCACTTCACCTGTGGATATACAGGTGCGGTTCCTACACCACCGGCAACAAACAGAATACTTTTTTCTTTCAATTCTTCTATCGGTTCATCTACAAACTCAGACGGGCATCCAAGGGGTCCCACGAAATCATGGAAACTATCTCCGGCTTTTAACTCTCCCATCTTCTTCGTACCTGCTCCCACACTCTGGAAAACAATAGACACTGTCCCCTTTTTCCTATCATAATCGCAGATAGTGAGTGGAATTCTCTCTCCGTTTTCATCCATCCTGACAATAATAAACTGCCCTGGCTGACATCTCTTTGCTACACGTTTCGCCTCAACTTCCATGAGATAAATATTAGTTGTCAGCTCCCTTGATTCTAAAATCTTGTACATCTTATCCCTCCTGTATAGCACTTTACTGTATGAAAGCTATCCTTATTATGATAGCGGATAACCAGTAAAAGTGCAACTTTTTTTATTCCAAAGGTATTAGTATAATTTTCCCATCGTTATCATAGGTCACCCGGCTGACGCTTCCATCCGCTATATTGACCCCATAAATCCGCTCGGTTCTCGTCTGAAGACCTGTTCCATCTTCATAGTATTCATAGATAATATAATAATCGCCATTTCCTTCAATCCGGGTCACTGCACCGTATTTATAAATATTATGGCCGCTCATGCCGCGCAGATTCCCTTGTTCATCTAATAGAACATCCGCCCGCATCAACGCGTGTACTACATTCAAAATAGCCATATCGGTAGTGATTTCCGTATTCAGCGTCAGCTTATAGGTACGTATCGTAATATCACTGGCTACCCCTTCCGGGCTTACCGCCATGAATTTATAAACTGACTTACCAAGAGGCATTGGAATCGGAGACATATATAAGGCACTGTCTTCCGTAGGGTCAGTGCTATCTGTCGTATAGTAAATGCGGCAATCCTCCGGCGCACTCACTTCTATCATATAAGGTTCATAATAATCACCGCTGTATACCGATACTTCCGGAGCTGACGGTACTGCCAGATCGATATGGTAGGTATTGCTCACTATCTCGCTTTTAATGCCATAATCGTTGACAAAATAAGCTTTTATCACATAAGTCCCCGTCTCTAAGAAAATGGGAGCCGTGTAGACTTCACTGTCTTCATCAGGTGTATTTCCATCCAAAGTATAATAAATCTTGCCGGAAGTGTTGGCACTTAACTTCAAAGGGATGACTTCTTCATAATTTCCATTCACATAACTGAATTCCGGAGGTTTTGCAATATACTGCTGAAACATAGTAATAATCTTCTCATCAGCACTGGACAAGAGAAACTCGTTGATTTCCTGATAGTTTCCTTGCTTCTTATAAATAGAAATAATTTTATCGTAGGCATTTTCTACGTCAGCTTCCTCATACAGCTTCTCGGAATCGACAATTTTCTGTAATGTATAGATTGCAAAATCATAATTTTCTTGTATGTAATAATAATCTGCAATTAAAAATAGAACATCCACATTCGTCTCATCCAATTCATATACTTTTTCCAGATGAGAAATTGCTTCACTATATTTTTCCTGTCCTGCGAATTCCTTTGCCTTCGCAATTTGATAAGGCACCGAATAATTGCGATACGTGGAATAACCCGCAAAAAGCACTGCAATAAACAGAAAAGTGATTCCCATAAGAACGGCCACTAATCTTCTTTGCTGCGCTGCTTTTACTCTTTTCGCATTTTTTTCCGACTCCTCTATTGCGGCTGTATTCATATCTATCGGTACTTCAATTACTTCCTCTTTCGCCAACTCGACAAAAAGCGTGGACAAAGTTTCATTCATTTCTTGTTCTATTTCAGGCTCAAAATCAGGAACAATCCTGATTTCTTCCCCGCAGCTATCACAATACAAATGATCTTCTGCCAGCTCATATCCACATTTAGGACATTTCATAAATAAATACCTTTCTACTTCGATGCGAGTCTTACCGATTCCACACAATTATTCATCAGCATCGCTATCGTCATCGGTCCCACACCTCCCGGAACAGGGGTAATTGCGCTGCAAACTGCCACTACATCATCGTAGTCCACATCGCCGCACAATTTGTTATTCTCATCTCTGTGAATGCCTACATCGATAACTACGGCTCCGTCTTTTACATATTCTTTCGTAATCATCTTCGGTCTGCCTACTGCCGCAATTAAAATGTCAGCCCGTTTTGTCACTTCCTGCAGATCCTTCGTTCTCGAATGTGCTACCGTCACTGTCGCATTTTCTCCCAGCATTAAAAGTGCCATAGGTTTACCTACAATATTGCTCCTGCCGATAACCACACATTCCTTACCGACCGTCTCAATTCCTGAACGTTTCAGAAGCTGGATAATACCAGCCGGCGTGCAAGGAAGAAAGCCCGGCTGTCCAATGCAAAAGGCACCTACGTTCATAGGATGAAAACCATCCACATCTTTTTGCGGTGAAATAGCCGCAATCACTTTATCTTCGTCAATATGTCCAGGTAATGGAAGCTGAACGAGAATACCATTCACATCCACTTTATCATTCAACTCCCCGATAAGGGCAAGCAACTCTTCCTCGCTCGTTGTCTCCGGCAGTTCGTATGACAAAGAGCGAATACCTACATATTCACATGCTTTCTTTTTATTTCCTACATAAACGCTGGAGGCAGGGTCATTACCTACTTGAATAACCGCTAATGTCACTTCAATTCCTTCTGCCTTCAATTTCACTACTTTTTCTCTTACTTCTTCTTTTATCTGAGTAGAAATTATCTTCCCGTCAATTATTTGCGGCATTGTGCACCCTACCTTTCCTTTTTTTAAAACAAACCTGTAATTATTCCCTCTTCCGTCACATCGATACGGCAAGCCGCCGGCTCCTTAGGGAGACCGGGCATTGTCATGACCGATCCTGTTAAAATAACTACGAAACCTGCTCCCGCTGACACGTATGCTTCTCTCACCTGCAGCGTGAAATCCTCCGGTCTTCCTAAAAGCTGAGGATCATCCGATAGAGAATACGGTGTCTTAGCCATGCATACCGGCAAATTACCAAAGCCGAGTTTCTCAAGTTGTGCAAGTTGCCTGAGCGCTGCCTGAGAGTAGCTTACTCCCTTTGCGCCGTAAATTTCCTTTGCTACGGTTTCCACTTTCTCTGAGAGAGAGTGTTCATCTTCATATAATACTTTGAAACGGCTCTCTTTCGTCTCCAAGGTATCCAGAACTTTTCCGGCAAGGGCAATCCCGCCTTCTCCGCCCTTCTCCCACACTTCAGAAATGGCAAACTCACAGTTTCTTTCCTCACAAAATTCTTTCACATAGGAAATCTCCGCCTGAGTATCGGTAAGAAAAGAGTTGAGCGTAACTACTACGGGTACTCCGTATTTCTGTAAATTTTCTATATGTTTCTCAAGGTTTACAATACCTTTTTTGAGTGCATCTATATTTTCTTCGCTTAAATCCGCCTTAGGAATTCCTCCGTTGTACTTAAGCGCTCTTATGGTCGCTACCAACACGACTGCATCCGGCTTCAAGTCTCCTATCCGGCATTTGATGTCGAAGAACTTCTCCGCTCCCAGATCCGCACCGAATCCTGCTTCCGTAATAACATAATCCGCTATTTTCAGTGCTGCTTTCGTAGCCCTGATCGAGTTACAGCCATGAGCGATATTAGCAAAAGGGCCTCCATGTATCAGGGCAGGCGTATGCTCTAATGTCTGAATTAAATTCGGCTTGATCGCATCCTTCAGCAAAGCTGCCATAGCTCCTACTGCACCCAATTCCTTTGCTGTTACCGGTTCTCCCTGGAAATTATAAGCAACTACGATTCTTCCAAGCCTTACCTTCAAATCTTCCATATCAAGAGCAAGACAAAGTACCGCCATAATCTCTGAAGCTACAGTAATTACGAAATGATCCTCCCTTACGGTTCCATCGTTCTTACTTCCAAGCCCTACCACTATATTTCTAAGTACCCTGTCATTCATATCCAGGCATCGCTTCCATACGATCTGCCTCGTATCGATACCGAGCACATTCCCCTGCTGTACATGATTGTCCAGCATAGCCGCTAAAAGGTTATTCGCAGAAGTAATCGCATGAAAATCGCCGGTAAAGTGTAAATTAAGATCCTCCATAGGAACAACCTGCGCATAACCCCCTCCGGCTGCTCCCCCTTTCACACCAAAACATGGGCCAAGAGACGGCTCACGAAGAGCAATGATTGCCTTTTTTCCCAGTTTCCCAAAAGCCTGTCCCAATCCTACGCTCGTTGTTGTCTTGCCTTCTCCCGCCGGTGTAGGATTAATCGCCGTTACAAGAATTAGCTTTCCTTCCGGATTATCTTCTATTTTCCTTAAGTATTCCTCTGATATTTTCGCCTTATATCTGCCATAGAATTCCAGTTCTTCCACATCGATGTGAAGCGCCCTCGCTACCGTATCAATGGGTTGCATTAAAGCCTCCTGCGCAATTTGAATGTCTGTTTTCATCCTGAATGACCTATCCTTTCCTGTAATTTAACCTGTGCATCCATTGTTCTGTAATAGGAGGACTTTCCTATTACAGAACTTCCTCGATAAGCTGCTCAAATTGTTCCATGCTCATCAGGACCTTTCTCGGCTTGGTACCTTCTTCTTCTCCTACCACGCCGGCTTCGCTTAGTTGATCCATAATACGCGCAGCACGGTTAAAACCAATCTTGAAAACTCTCTGCAGCATTCCAATAGATGCCTTATCCTTATCGATAATGAACTTTCCTGCATCCACGAAATATTGATCTCTACTGCCTGCACCATCTTCACCGGGGCCGGACATCGATGCACTTCCCGTACCTATGCTCTGAATCTTCTCCTCTACGACCTCACTATATACATTGCCGATTGCCTGATTCTTCAGATAATCTACAACATCGGATACCTCTTTATCGGATACAAAGGCGCCCTGTACCCTGGCCGGCTTCGGATAACCTTGAGGATAGAATAACATATCTCCCTTACCGAGCAGCTTTTCTGCCCCATTCATATCCAGAATAGTACGGGAATCCACACCGCTGGATACAGCAAAAGCGACACGGCTCGGCATATTAGCCTTAATCAATCCTGTAATAACATCAACAGAAGGTCTTTGAGTAGCGATAATCAAATGAATGCCTGCAGCTCTGGCAAGCTGTGCCAGACGGCAGATAGACTCTTCCACTTCTCCCGGTGCTACCATCATCAAATCCGCAAGCTCGTCCACAATAATAACAATCTGCGGCATAAGAGCCGGAGCATCTGCTTCCCCCCGGTCCTTCTTCTCTTGTGCTACTCTATTAAATCCTTTTAAATCTCTTACATTATAATCTGCGAACTGCTTATATCTTTCCGTCATCTCAGCTACTCCCCAATGAAGTGCCGCCGCAGCTTTCTTCGGATCAGTCACCACAGGAATGAGCAAATGGGGAATCCCATTATAAACACTGAGCTCCACCACCTTGGGGTCAATCATAATCAACTTAACCTCATCCGGATGAGCTTTATATAAAATACTCATAATCAATGTATTAATACATACCGATTTACCAGATCCTGTGGAACCCGCAATGAGCATATGAGGCATTCTAGCAATATCCGTTACTACCGTCTTGCCGCCGATATCCTTTCCTACGGAAAAGGCCAGCTTAGATGGGAATTCCTTGAATTCCTTAGATTCCAATAGATCCCGCAGCATTACCATAGCATTTTCCTTATTGGGTACCTCAATTCCTACCGCCGCTTTTCCCGGAATCGGTGCCTCAATACGAATATCTGTAGCTGCCAAATTCAATTTAATGTCATCTGCAAGCCCTACAATCTTGCTCACCTTCACGCCTTGTTCCGGCTGCATCTCATATCTGGTCACAGAAGGACCTTGACTGATATCCGTAATCGTTACTTTTACACCGAAGGTCGCCAATGTCTTCTGTAGGTGAATAGCTGTTTCTTTTAATTGCTGCGTCGAATCCGCCGCTCCCTTTGCCGAACTCTTTTGCAACAAAGTAAGCGGAGGAAACACATACTTACCTGAAGCCAGCTTTTCTCCGATTTTTATATTATGTTCTGTGGGCGTTTGTACCTCACCCTTACTTGTCTGCGTACTCTTTGCTACCGGACGATTTACAGGAGTTCCCACAGGTGCCGGAATTATTTCTTCCTCCGGCATCTCCCATACACCAATATCTTCTTTGTTTTCTATCTCCGGTTCCATTTCTATTTGGCTTGCTGATGTGATATGTATGCTGTCGAAATCAATAGCATGGATATTCTCCCCTGAATTTTTCAAAGTGACGTCCACTTCTTTGATATCATTCATATCAAAGTCATTCCATACAATTTCATGGATATCATCACTTAGAGAGCTTTCCGCTTCCTCTCCCTTAGAGGTAATCGCTGTATCCAGCATAACGCCGGACACCTTTTTATCCATACGAAGAATCTTCTCATTCTCGCTTTCTTCCTGTCTTACACGAAGCTCTTCTTCTTTCTTTTTACGAAGTTCTTCTTGCTCCGCCCGCCGCCTCTGCATGCGTTCTTTTCTCACATAGGAATCTTCTCTTGTCTTTTCGTAAACCCTCTGTCCACCGTTTCTCACACTACTCACTAATGACTTCTCCGTAAGTATAACGAGACAAATTACTGCCAGTACAATAATCATAAGTACCGTACCGACCAAGGATAAGAAATGATAGCTTAAGAAGGTAAGAGAGCCTGCGATAACTCCGCCGCCGTTTTTATATTCGCTGCATCTTTTGTAAATTTCTCCGATATTATAAGCTGAATCTTGGCTCCATTCACCTGCCATCAGGTCACAGAACATACCGATAAGGATAAAAAGCACTACTGCTGCCACGAGCTTTCTCTTGGCGATATAGTTGCCTTTATTAGAAATGCCAAAAGCAACTGCAAGAAATAATAATACAGGCGCAATATATGTCGTCAGTCCGAAAAGTCCAAACATAATGCTACTTATCGCATCGCCGAACACACCGACAACACCAAAATTACATAAGAATAAAAAAACTGCCAGTGCGAATACACCAATCAGTATTACTTCATTTTTAATTTCGCGATCCATAGGTTCGCTTTGTCTCGACGATCTTGAGTTCGTCGTTTTTCGCCTTCCTGAAGACGTATTACGGGATGAGTTGTTTTTACTCGTACCCTTTCTGCTTCCCTTTCCGGATGCCATACTATATGCCCCCTAAGCAAATGTAGATTTATTGAACCCATATAGTATAGCATCTAAAGTGAAAGTTGTCATCCTCATACCTTTCTTTTTTTATTCTCATCTCCTTGCTCGTGCACTTCACCATTTTTGTTTCGTTCTTTATCTATCATATTGTGAAGATACTCCATGGCTTCTCTAATTCCACCTACATCATTGATAATTCCCTCATTCACTGCTCCCTGTCCTACCAGAATAGTTCCCACATCTTTCGTAAGAATTCCCGTCTCCATCATTAATTCTTCGAACCTTGCCTTACTTATTCTGCAGTGATTGCAAACGAATCCGGTAATCCGATTCTGAATCTGTTTGAAGTAATCAAAGGTCTGCGGAACACCGATCACCATACCGTTCATCCTGACCGGATGAATCACCATCGTTCCTGTCGGCACAATATAAGAATAATCCGTACTGACAGAAATTGGCACACCGATGGAATGGCTTCCTCCCAATACTAACGATACACTGGGCTTACTTAAAGATGCGATCATCTCTGCGATAGCAAGTCCTGCTTCCACGTCTCCCCCCATAGTATTCAGCAAGACTAAAACTCCATCGATTTCATTGCTATCCTCGATAGCCGCCAGTTCCGGCAGAATGTGTTCATATTTTGTCGTTTTGGAAGTTCCATTCAAATTATCATGTCCTTCGATTTCTCCGATAATCGTTATAAGATGAATTCTATGTTTCTTATTATTTTTATCGAGTGTCATCTGACCGGTCTTCTCAATTCTCTCGTCACGGTGCTTTTCCCCTTCTACTTTTTCATCCACTTCTTTTTCTTTATCATGTTTATTCGCAGATTTTTTCTTATCCTCATTTTCCCTTTCATTCTTATTATCGCTATCCTTTTCCTTCTGATTTCCCATGTTTTCCTCCATTTTCACGCTTTTTATCTTAGTTTGCATGGAATTGTTCTTTTTATACATGAGAGAACAAAAGTGTGCTTCGCCCACTCTCACGATTTAAACTATTTAGTAGCACAACTTTTGTTCCGCGCGCGTAGCTGCGCATTAATCGGTTCTTTAATAGGAGCGCTTTCCTATTAAAGAACAAAAGTGTGCTGCCGTGTAACTGTGCATTCATTTTTATGTAATAGGAGCACTTTCCTACTTACAAAATCAAAAAGCTGTCAGGTACAACATCCATGCGTTGCACCAAACAGCCATTTTCCAATATCTTAGTTTTATTTAAGATCGAAATCATCCTGTTCGCCGGAAGTTATGTCATAATTCATCTCCGCCTCGGGAACATCGATTCCATAATCCATTTCTTTTCTTACATGCTTCTTCGGAAGGGGAAGTGGATTTTCTATGTATTTAATTTCCTTTTTTTCTTCCTTCAGCTCTAACGAGACTTCTTCATGCCCCGGTTCTGCCGGTTTATTTATTTCTTCTATTATGGTCCCTTCTATCTTAATTTCCGCTATCACAGGCACTTCTTCTAGTTTAATCTCTTCTATCTTAGTTCCCTCTATTGCAGGCGCTTCTTCTACCTTAATTTCTTCGATTCCAAGGTCTTCTATCCCAGTCCCTTCCATATCAGATATCGATTCTTCTATGATAGATTCTCCCATTATAGGCTCTTCGATTACAACTTCTTCTTTTATCGCTTGTTTAGATGGCCCCTTCTCTATTGCAGTTACTGTTACAGTTGCTTCCGCCATATCTTTCCCGGTACCTATTGATGCAATGCCGAGAGAGGCTAATGTCCCCCAGAGAAAAGTGATGTAAATACCATAATCCATTCTCTCGATTCCTATAACACAGATTGTACTTAGGAAAAGGAGCAACAATACCCACGCATCCGTTCGCTGCCGTCTCCGCATAAGAAAACTTACTGCGTTCAAAGCTGCGAAAAAGTAAATAATCAGGCTTATTATAGGTCGGGCATCCGGCGATGGTAGAAGATATCTAATGTCAGCACTCTCTCCCCATTGCCGTGTCCATAAGGATAACATATCGACAAAACTTTGTCCCGCATATGCCGAGGCTGCGCTGCATAGAGCTATGGCACCTAACAAGGCTGCTGCTATAATCACTACAAACTGAATTCCTACAGGGATTTTCTTATTCTTTACTGCCTTTGTATCTATCACTACGAATCCCAGCGCAGCAAAAAAGAGAAGGGTAAGACCGAGTACATCCAGATAAGAAATCACGCCTGCATAGAGACCCAGTAATAAAAAAGCAAGATAGCTGCTGCCTTTTCGATATCCGGCGGTAAGTCCCTTAAGATACAAACTCACAAGCCAAAGTCCCACCGCATACAAAAGTAAATACATCACTTGCGGAGTTAAACTGCTTATTCCTGTTATAAATACCGGCGAAACTGCCATAAATATTGCTGTAAGCAAGGCGGTTACTCTTCCTGCCAGAAGCCGAAGTGAGAAATAAAGAAAAAGCATCGCACCCATCTGGAGGAAAAACTGAAGTACAATTCCCACCATCACTTTATTCCCAAAGAAAGAAAATACCGTAGATAAAAGTGCCGTATAAACATAAGAAGCACCGTGTGCCATCCCCGGAATCGACTCTCCCGTAACTTGTGCCAAATGATAAAACTCATTTTCTGCGCCGGCAATACCATCCAAATGCCGCAAATAATAAATACGGTATAAGATAGCCGCTGCAAAAATACACATACCAAGAAAGCACTCCCACATATCGGCAAAATGCTTATCCTTTGGAAACCGGTTTTGCACATACGGTATCACCCTTTCACCCGCCAGCCATACTCCGGCCACGCAAGCAAAGGTTATACATACTGCTACTATCGCACCGTAGATGCCCATTTCCCATGTACACATGCTTATGGTAATCGCACAAGTCGCAAGTAAAACACCTGTTATCACCATATAGGACAGCCATAGCAAGTAGCTAAACCATGTTTTCTTCATCTTCATGTTCTTTCATTCCCTTACGGTTTCTACTATTCTATACGTTTTATCCAACAGGTATTCTTTATATTTTCAAAAGTGCCTGTTCCAAATCCGCGATAATATCATCCACATTCTCGATACCTACGGAGAAACGGATTAAATCCGGAGCAACTCCCGCGGATAATAACTGTTCATCCGACATCTGTCTGTGTGTATGACTGGCCGGATGCAACACACAAGTTCTCGCATCCGCAACGTGAGTCACGATGGCTGCCAGCCTCAAATGATCCATCATTCCACCGGCTGCAGCTCTTCCGGCCTTTAGTCCAAAGGATATGACACCGCAAGTTCCGGCCGGCATATATTTCTGTGCCAGATTATAATATTTGCTGCTCTTAAGTCCCGGATAATTTACCCATGCCACTTTCTCATGACTTTCCAAGTATTCCGCTACCTTCTGTGCGTTCTCACAATGTCTCGGCACCCGAAGATGCAAGGTCTCAAGTCCTACATTTAACAAAAAGGCATTTTGAGGAGACTGTATGGAGCCTAAATCTCTCATTAACTGCGTTGTTGCCTTCGTAATATAAGCAAGCTTCCCGAATCTCTCCGTGTAACGAATTCCATGGTAAGATTCATCCGGCTCACAAAGACCAGGATATTTATCCGGATATTGACTCCAATCGAAATTGCCGGAATCTACAATTGCTCCCCCGACACACATCGCATGTCCATCCATATATTTGCTGGTGGAATGTGTCACAATATCCGCTCCCCATACAAATGGATTACAATTAATCGGAGTAGCAAAAGTATTATCCACAATCAAAGGTACCTGATGATTATGGGCAATACGGGCAAATTTCTCAATATCCAAGACAACCAGAGCAGGATTGGCGATCGTCTCTGCCAATACACATCGAGTATTCTCCTGAAAGGCTTTGTTTAACTCCTCTTCCGGCGCATCGGGATCCACAATGGTGCATTCTATTCCCATCTTTTTCATAGTGACTGTCAATAAATTAAAGGTTCCCCCATATACTGTAGAAGAAAGAACTACATGGGAACCGACCTCACATATGTTAAACACCGCGTAATAATTCGCCGCTTGGCCGGATGCCGTTAACATCGCCGCTACTCCGCCCTCGAGCTCACAGATTTTCTGCGCCACATATTCATTGGTCGGATTTTGCAGTCTCGTATAGAAAAAGCCGCTTTCCTCCAAGTCGAACAATCTGCCCATCTGCTCCGAGGTCTCGTATTTATAGGTTGTGCTCTGGTAGATCGGAAGTACCCTCGGTTCCCCGTTCCTCGGCTTCCAGCCAGACTGAATACATATTGTGTCCTTCGCGTATTCTCCGCTCATCTTTCTCCTCCCACTGATGTGCCGTTCGTTCTTTTTATCTGATTATTTTCTTTCCCCTTATTTTGCCGTTATAAGATACTGAGATTGTAACTCTTCCATCATCTCAATATATTTTGCTCCGCAGAGCTCGTTTTGTCCATTCTCAATATAAGCGATGCATGGTTTTAAATACTGCTCCCATATATACTTATACTTTTCCTTCGGACAATCGGATTTATCAATTCTTTTTACAATAGTAGGAGCAATATCATAATATTTTTTTACTAATTCTTCTCCGCCTTCCGTCGCCGCCAGATAATTATCTCTATAATCTCTTAGAAGATTCAGCTCATAGCAGTCTTCAGGTTTATTCAGACTCTTACAAACAGCCGTTGTTACATAACATAGCTTCGTTTTAAATCCTGATTGAATGCTCGCAGCATCCGCACTCTTAATATTACTTCCTTTGAACCTCTTCGCCCATTTCTCACAGATGAAGTCTGTAAGTTCTTTGGACTTTTCCTGTTTCCCTTCCAAAATAGCAGGCATAACATAAATCGCCATAAACATATTCATATTAAGCTGTAAATTATTCCTTTTAATCTTATTCGTTTCTTGTTCCAACAGCGATGCTGCATATTCTACAAAATAATCGGAGAATTCATTCAGGAATTCCTCTTCCTGTACTGCGAGCTGTTGATTCAGTTCATCAAAAAAATTGCGATTTCCTTCCAGATAGGAATTTAAAAAGTCCGCATAAGTATCTTTTTTAAATCCATGAAGCCGTGCTTCCATATTCTCCAATAAAGGGGCTACATTCTTAAGCGTTTCATTCATCCTTTATAACCATGCTCCTTTCAAAGTCCGGAGACTTTGTGCCTGGTACAAACTTTTATTCACTCCAGTTATGATAAACAGCTTGTACGTCATCATCCTCATCCAACAAATCTAACGTCTTCTGCAAATTCTTAAGGGCTGTCTCATCCGTAAGTTCCACATAATTCTGGGGAATCATTGTCACCTCCGCCGATACCATAGGAATATGCGCAGCCTGTAATGCCTGATTCACTGCATCGAAGCTGTCCGGATCCGTTACAACCTCATAACTATCCGCTTCTTCTGCAAAATCCTCTGCTCCTGCATCCAGAGCTGTCATCATCAAATCGTCCGCTTCCATTTCACACTCTTCTTTATCGATAATAATCTGGCCCTTCTTATCGAACATAAAAGAAACACACCCCGGCGTTCCAATACTTCCCTGCCCCTTCGTAAAGGCATTTCTTATGTTCGCCGCTGTACGGTTCTGATTATCGGTAAGAGCATCCACAATAATGGCAATACCATTGGGGCCATATCCTTCATAAGTAATATATTTATAGTTTACATTTCCAACATCCCCTGCCGCCTTTTTAATTCCTCGTTCGATCGTATCATTCGGCATGTTGTTCGCTTTTGCCTTAGTGATAACCTGTGCCAGCCTAAAGTTATTGGATGGATCCGGTCCCCCCTCTTTTACTGCTACTGCAATTTCTCTTCCTATGATGGTGAAAACTTTACCCTTCGCTGCATCATTTTTTTCTTTTTTATGCTTAATGTTAGCAAACTTAGAATGTCCTGACATTTATTTTTCTCCTTCCGGTTCTTTAATCTTCGTTACCAAAACTCTCAGTATCATCTTACTCTCCACGGATAATATCCTGAAATTATATCCATCCACATCGATATCGAACTGTTCTCTCTCCTCGGGGATATGATCCAGCTTCGATATCAGGAATCCGTTGAGCGTCTCGAATTCCTCTTCTTCAAAGGAAATATCAAATCTTTCCTCCAATTCTTCCAGAGGTGTCTTTCCATCTATAATATACTCGTCTTCATTGTCTGTGGCCTCTATGTATTCTTCATCTACATCGTATTCATCCAGAATATTGCCGACAATTTCTTCCAGAATATCTTCCATCGCCAGAAGTCCCGCTGTCTGTCCATATTCATCTACGACAATGACCATCTGGGTCTTTGTAGACTGCATCATCTGGAACAATACATCAATATTCTTCGTCTCCGGAATAAATACCGGTGCCCGCAGCAGTCCGGCAACATCCTTCACAGGGAGCCCCATCCGTCCGCCCCTATTGTGCATCCTTATAACATCCCTCATATGGACGATTCCGATAATATTATCGATATTCTCCTCATATACAGGAAAACGGCTGTTATTGGCTTCCATCATGAAGCGAAACGCTTCCTTTAACGTCATGCTGCCATCCACCGCCACTATATTTTTGCGGTGTGTCATAATATCCTGTGCTTCTTTATCTCCGAATTCAAAAATGTTCGTAATCATCTCCGCTTCTGCCGGTTGAAGAACACCGAGTTCTTGTCCTTCGTTCACCATGGAAATGATTTCTTCCTCTGTCACATCCGCAATATCCTTGTCCTCTTTAATACCGAACAACCGAAGAAGAGCTTTGGAAGTCTGAGCGGCAATTTCCGTAAAAGGGGTTAAGACAAGAGTTACATAGTGAACCGGATAAATGAATAAGTAAGCCCATTTCTCGGGATATCTCGCTGCCAGTCTCTTGGGAAGCAATATGCCGAAGGTTAATAATATGTAAAGCAAAGCCACCGTCGTAATGATAAGAGAAAGGATATAGTTATTCATGAATTGGCTTATTTCCTGTTGCCATATTCCAAGGTAAAAACCTCCCATTAATAAGTGAATCAAAATAGAAAATAATTGTACCGTGTTCACATATTTGGAAGGATTGTTCATAATCGCACTTAATCGTGCTGCCTTTGCATCATTGTTTTCTTTTGCCTTCTTTTCTACCTCTTTTATGTTAAGGTTACCAATTGCCGAACCAAACCCATAAAAAAATACATCAATCAATAATAATGCGACAAAGAAAATTATACTGGCAGTAGGCCCAGCATCGTCCATATTTCCATCTCCTTTTGTACTTCATAAAATCTCAAAATAAACTATATCATTTTACCTTCTTACCGTCAAGATTAAGCCCTTCCTTATGTATTCTTCCGGTCTTATACGTTTAACTCAAGACTAATAAGAAGGCCCTGATTTACTTTATCCATAATCTCATCATCCAAGTGTCCTACTTTGTCCTTAAGGCGTTTCTTATCTATCGTTCTAAGCTGTTCGAGTAAAATAACGGAATCTTTCATCATATCGCAGGTTTTCGCATTCAGTTCGATATGTGTAGGCAGCTTCGCCTTATTCATCTTGGATGTAATAGCCGCACAAATCACGGTGGGGCTATATTTGTTCCCGATATCATTTTGTATAATAAGTACTGGTCTTACACCGCCCTGTTCGGAACCGATTACCGGTCTTAGGTCCGCATAATATATGTCTCCACGTTTCATCGTTCTCACCCTTCATTTAAACTTCTCTATGGCAAACCTCTTATAGTCTACATTATTGCCAGTTTATCTAAGGGTATTCAATTGCTACTCGAAATCGCGAAAATTATCCTTCAACCCAATCACCTTCCCGGCCTTCAGATAAACTCTGGGAACTCTCTGCCCAATCAGGCAGGCGAGTTCATAATTAAACCGACCGGATAGCTCTCCAAGCAGCTCCATCGTAATACATTCATTACCGTCACGCCCGATTAGGATTACTTCATCCCCCTCCTGAACGCCCGAAATATCCGTTACATCCACCATGAATTGATCCATACAGATCCTGCCTAGAATCGGAGCCCTCTTTCCTCTGACCAAAACATATCCCTGATTGGAAAGACCTCTGGGATATCCATCTCCATACCCTACCGGTATGGTCGCTACTTTAGTCAGTCTTTTGGCTAAGAAGGTTCCCCCGTAACTGACTGCGCGCCCTGACTCCACTTCTTTTATATATACAATATGGCTTTTCAACTCCAAAGCCGGTGTTAACGTAACAATATCCTGAGCGACTTCGTTAGAAGGCCATAAACCATATAAAATAATTCCGGCACGGACTACATCCATATTCGCTTCCTGCAAACCAATGATTCCGGCACTGTTGGAACTATGGCATATAGGAATATCATATCCCGTCTCCTGCTTAATGGTCTCTATAAAATCTTTAAATATCTTCAGTTGAAGTCTGACCGCTGTCTTATCCGCTTCATCAGCTCTGGCGAAATGAGTAAAAATACCTTCCAACTCCAATTGAGGTATCTCTAATACCTTTCTGACAAAAGCGAGCCCTTCTTCATCGGGCGTTATTCCGATCCTGGACATTCCGGTATCCACCTTGATATGAACCTTAAGCCTCTGACCATCGTTCACACAGGCTGCTAAAAGTTCCAAAACATCATAGCGAAATACAGCAGGAGTAATTTCCTCTTTTACTAAATCTTCATAACAATACGGAAAAGTATAACCCAAGACCAAAATTGATTTTCTGATTCCGCTCCGGCGCAGTATCATGGCTTCCTCTGCCGTCGCTACCGCGAAACCGGATAGACAATCCAGGGATTCTAATTCTCTTGCAATAGGTATCGCTCCGTGTCCGTATCCATCCGCCTTAATCACACTGATAATTTTCGTCTGCGGCGCAATATTTTCTCTTATATGCTCCACGTTAGAACGGATGGCATCCAGATTCACAGATGCATAAACTCTGCTGTATTCTTCCATCTTCGGCTCCCATCTGCGTGCTTTAACATACATAGCTTTCTCTTCCTTCGCTCGTTATATATTTTAACTGCTCGATCATATCTCCTGCCATTAAGGCATGGCGCCCCATCCTCTCAGCTGCCATATCTCCAAGCATTCCATGAAGAAACACTCCTCGCTTTGCCGCTTCGAACGCCTCCAGTCCTTGTGCTGCAAGCCCTCCCAAAATACCGGCAAGCACATCTCCGGAACCAGCCGTTGCCATACCGTCATTGCCTGTTGTATTCAGAAACAGGTCTTCTTCTTTAAAGGAAGCCACTATCGTCCGCGCATCCTTACATAAGACAACACAACCAAGCTCCCTGGCAAGTTCCTTCGTCTTACCAAACATATCTCGTTTCACCTGAATCGGTGTACATCCATAAAGTCTGGCAAACTCGGCTACGTGAGGTGTTAAAATCACCTGCCTGTTTCGTTCATATCCGGACTGTTTCAGTTCCGCCTTCAGCTCTTCCGACTCTGCAATAAGGTTCAATCCATCCGCATCGATAATCAGAGGTTTCCCCGATTCCCCGATAACATAAGAAAGTATTCGATATGCCATCTGGCTTTTGCCCATTCCCGGACCGATTACTATGCTATCTGCCCACTCTATATCCCCACGAAGCTGCTCCAATAGCATTTCTTCCCTTCCTTCTGTTTCGTAAGTCGTAAGCAACGCCTCCGGCACATTCCTCTGTATGATTTCCCTATTCTCCTCCGGAGTCACCGCTTTCACCATTCCTGCTCCGCTGCGGTATGCACTCCTTACACAAAGCTCGCAGGCTCCGCTCATATTCCTGCTCCCTGCAATCGTAAGTACTTTGCCGAAGGTACCTTTATTTCCGGACTTTTTACGTTCCGGTAAAAGATGAGTCATGAGCCTTGCCTTTTTCTCATAATCTATAGCATAGGAATAAACGAGAGGTTCCTTTCCCCGGAAACTTTCCTTCGTAATACCAATATCCTTACAAACTACTTCTCCGCAGTATTCACACCCCGGATAGAAAATATGCCCTATTTTTTCATATGCAAAGGTGACGGTAACATCTGCCTTTACCGCCGTTTCTTTCACCTCTCCCGTATCCGCACTGATACCGGAGGGAATATCGACCGCGAATACGAAACCGCCAAGAGAATTCACTTTTTCTATACTCTCGGCATAAATACCCGACACATCTTTCGACAATCCGATACCAAACAATGCATCTATGATAATATCATATTCCCCATCTCCTATTTTGGCTTGCAGAGGACATTCATATTTTTCAATAATTGTAAGTTGGACGCTCGTCTGCTCACTGCATCTGTCTCGGTCACCGATCAATGTAAAGTCCACTTCATATCCCCGCTGCATAAGAATCCTTCCAATTGCAATACCATCCCCCCCATTATTTCCACTACCGGCTACGATAAGCACCTTGCTGCCGGAGAGGAATCGTTTCTCCACTTCCTCCACTACGGCAAGTGCGGCACGCTCCATAAGTACCATGGATGGAACCTGAAAATATTCGATGGTCACCATATCATATTGCTTCATTTCCTTCGAGGACACAAAATATCTTTTTTCCATACCGCCCCTCTCCCTTTATTAAGAAATGCGCCAAAAACAAAGCTGTTCTGACGCATTTTTATTATTCTTCGTAATAGTTATTATTCTTCTTTATCCACAATCACCGTTTTTGAAGAATCCACATTTTTTTTGGCTGCTCGTTCCTCTCTTGCCTTCTTACGTTCCTCCGGATTATATTTCATATCGAAGATTTCAATGACCTCTGCGCCAAAGATATCATGCATATAAGAATACAAATCGAAATTCGCTTTCTCGCTCTCTTCTTTATGGACGAGATTCTTCTTAATTTCAATGCGGACATTCTTCACCCACTCGTTAATCGTATCGATATCCTTCGTATTCTGCGCAATCCTCCTATAACAAATCTCCATTGTATCCAGCATTAACTTATGGTTCACACGGTTTATTTCTTCCGGCAACAACTTAAGTTCCTCTTGATAAATATCCAGCTTCTCATTGCATTCGTTAATCAGGCGTTTATTCTCCTCCATCTTCTTCTGCGTCTTGCTATCGGGATTATCTCTCAGATCTTCCGCCATATCCATAATCTCTCCCATTAGCTTCTTTTTTAACCGCCTGATATCCTTTGACTCCGTATTCAACTTTCCCTGACGCTTAATTAATTCATTGAGTTTCTCTTCATTATACCTAATATCCCCGGATACTTCCGTCTGCGCCTGTGTAAACAGCTGATGCCATTTATTATCCAACGTCAGAAGCGGTATCTCCTTGCCGGCAAGCGCCGATTTAAATATATCTTCCGAACGTGCCATACCCTTCACCCCTGTTTCTCATTCGTAATTAAATGGTAACTGTTCCATACCCTCGCAGTTACATTTAAATATCCTGCTGACCCTTATTATCCATTTCAAATCGATTAATATTATAAGACAGCTTCATCAAGCTATCCGATAAATGGACATTCTCCACCTGTACATCTTCGGGCACACTTAAGTCTACATGCGCAAAATTCCAGATTCCTTTGATTCCATACTCCACCAGCAATTCAGCCACCTTAGTCGCTTCTCCCTTCGGTATCGTAAGAACTGCCATATCGATATCGTTGTCCTTAACAAAAATCTCCATATTCTCCATCGGCTGTACTTCGATATCCCGTATCTTATTCCCATAAAGAGCCGGATTACTATCAAAGATACCCTTAAACAAGAATCCCCGCCTCTCAAAGTTCACATAATTAGCAAGCGCTTGTCCCAGATTACCCGCACCGATAATAATTAAATTGTGAGTCTTATTCAAACCAAGTATTTTCCCAATTTCATAATAGAGAAATTCTACGTTATACCCATATCCCTGCTGACCGAATCCGCCGAAATTATTGAAATCCTGCCGGATCTGAGATGCGGTCACTTTCATAATGTCGCTTAACTCCTGAGAAGAAACTCTCTCAGTTCCTCCATCCTTGAGTTCACCCAAATATCTAAAATATCTTGGCAGGCGGCTTATTACCGCCTGGGAAATTTCTTTTTCTTCCATAGTGCTCCCCCTATTCCAGCATTTCCTATATCATAACAGTTTGGCATCCTCACTGTTACAGAAGCAAAGATTGCTTTGTGAAAATCCATTAAAATCATCTTATATTATCCTATTATATAAAACTGTTAAAAGTCTGTCAATGAATTGACAGACTCTTTTATCCTATGTAAAATAGGGATTGCCGTTCACATTTTAGGCAGTTTACATACAAGGAGTCTTAATTATGGTGTTATCTTGTCAAAATATCAGTAAAGCATTCAATGAAAAAAGCATATTGAAAAATATATCTTTTCACATAGAAGATTACGATAAGGCAGCAATTGTCGGCATTAATGGTGCAGGTAAAACCACGCTGCTCAGGATTATTGTAGGAGAACTCTCCGCTGACGAGGGCGTAATTGCCTTCTCCAAAGATAAAACTTTCGGCTATCTATCCCAGCATCAGGCTGTTAACAGTGCCAATACGATCTATGACGAGCTACTTTCTGTTAAGCAGGATCTGATTCATCTGGAGACACAGTTGCGAAAGACCGAAGCGGCGATGAAATCTGCCACGGGAGATGCCCTTGAAAAGCTAATGGAATCCTATTCCCTTCTCACCCATCAATTTGAACTGGGAGGAGGATATGCTTACCGGAGCGAGCTTATCGGTGTATTAAAAGGACTTGGCTTCGCGGAGAGTGAATTTGATAAATCCATTTCCACCCTTTCCGGCGGGCAAAAGACTCGTGTAGCTCTCGGCAAGCTGCTTCTTCTTAAACCAGACTTAATTATGCTGGACGAGCCGACCAACCACCTGGATATGTCCTCCATCGCTTGGTTGGAAACCTATCTTTTAAATTATAAGGGTGCGGTCATTATTGTATCTCATGACCGTTATTTCCTAGACCGTATCTCTAATAAGATCATAGAACTCGATCAAACAAAATCCACTGTGTTTTCCGGTAACTACAGTGAATATGCTGTCAAAAAGGAACAGCTTCGCACGGCAGCTTTAAAGGCTTATCTGAATCAACAGCAGGAAATCAAGCATCAGGAAGAAGTTATTGCCAAGTTAAAAGCCTTCAACCGGGAAAAATCCATCCGCCGCGCCGAAAGCCGCGAAAAAATGCTGGATAAAATAGAGGTAATCGAAAAGCCTACAGAAACACCTGCTGATATGCATATTCACCTGGAACCAAAATATGTAAGCGGTAACGATGTTCTCCATTGCGAGAACCTGTCCAAATCCTTCGGGGATCTCACTCTGTTTGAAAATATAAACTTCGATATCAAGCGAGGAGAACATATCGCAATTATAGGGGATAATGGCACCGGGAAAACCACGATCCTAAAGATTATCAATGGCCTGCTTCCAGCCGATACCGGCACCTTAAAAACAGGAACCAATGTGCACATCGGTTACTACGATCAAGAACATAATGTACTGCATAAAGATAAAACTTTATTCGAGGAAATCTCCGATGACTATCCGACCTTAAATAACACAGAAATACGAAATACTCTCGCTGCTTTTCTCTTTACCGGTGAAGATGTGTTCAAACGAATCGGAGACTTAAGCGGCGGTGAAAGGGGACGTGTATCCCTTGCTAAGCTTATGCTATCGGAATCCAATCTACTCATCCTCGACGAACCGACGAACCATTTGGATATCGCTTCAAAAGAAATATTGGAAGATGCGCTTAACAGCTACACAGGTACGGTTATTTATGTCTCCCATGACCGTTATTTCATTAATCGTACTGCCACTCGTATTCTGGAACTATCCGGCGGTAACTTAATCAATTACCTCGGTAACTATGACTATTATCTGGAAAAGAAACCACAGCTTAATGCTCCTTTAGAGTCTTCCTCCGAAGCTGTTTCAGGAACTGCTTCCGCCTCCAAACAAGACTGGAAGGATAAAAAGGAACAGCAAGCGAAACTTCGAAAAAGAGAAAACGAACTAAAACGAATGGAAGATCGTATCGAAGTTCTGGAGAACCGCGATATCGAGCTCGATGAGCTTATGGCTTCTTCTGATGTCTGTACCAATGTTCCCAAATTACAGGAACTCTCCAAGGAAAAAGAAAGCATTGTAAAAGAACTGGAGCAGTTAATGAACCGTTGGGAAGAACTAAGTTCTGAACAAGAACAATAAGAGTATCAAAAAAGAAAAACCGCTGCAAACCATGGCACAATGTGCCTGATATTTGTTCGCAGCGGTTTTTCTATGTTTTCATATAACTATTTACATCGCTTCATATGTCTTGCGAATCTCACGGATAAAATCTGCACTATTAAGCACCGTTACATCCTTTAGCGAGGTAATAAGGGCAAGATCCTTCGTCATTTTCCCAGCTTCGATGGTAGAAAGGGTTGCTTTTTCTAATTTATCGGCAAATTCAACCAGTTCCTTGCTCTCATCTAACTCTCCGCGCTTACGAAGAGCGCCTGTCCATGCGAAAATAGTAGCCACAGAGTTCGTCGATGTTTCCTCACCTTTTAAATGTTTATAATAGTGACGCTGTACCGTTCCATGAGCCGCTTCGTATTCATAAACTCCGGTAGGCGATACGAGTACAGAAGTCATCATAGCGAGAGAACCAAAAGCTGATGATACCATGTCGCTCATCACATCTCCATCATAGTTCTTACATGCCCAGATAAAGCCGCCTTTTGCTTTCATAACGCGGGCTACAATATCATCGATCAGACTATAGAAATACTCAATTCCTGCTGTTTCAAACTTCTCTTTATATTCCGCATCGTATATTGCCTGGAAAATATCCTTAAAATTATGGTCGTATTTCTTCGAAATCGTATCCTTTGCTCCAAACCACAGGTCTTGCTTCGTATCCAACGCATAATTAAAGCATGCTCTTGCAAAGCTTGCAATAGAAGCATCTGTATTATGTACACCTTGGAGGATACCCTCTCCCTTGAATTCATGGATTGTTTCTTTTGTAACGGTACCATCTGCTGCCGTGTATACAAGCTCTGCCTTGCCTGCGCCCGGCACCTTAATCTCTACATTTTTATAAATATCTCCGTAAGCATGACGCGCTATCGTAATTGGCTTCTCCCAATTTCTTACGCAAGGTTCTATTCCCTTTACTACAATAGGTGCGCGAAATACAGTTCCATCCAAAATAGAACGAATCGTTCCGTTGGGGCTTTTCCACATTTCCTTCAAGCTATACTCTGTCATACGGTCAGCATTAGGAGTAATCGTTGCACACTTCACCGCCACTCCGTATTTCTTCGTCGCCTCTGCAGAATCCGCAGTCACCTTATCATCCGTTTCATTCCGGTGTTCCAAACCGAGGTCGTAGTATTCTGTCTTCAAATCAATGAACGGCAACAGTAATTCTTCTTTAATTATCTGCCAGAGAATCCTTGTCATCTCATCTCCGTCCATCTCCACTAAGGGAGTTACCATCTTAATCTTATCCATTTTATATCTATACTCCTTCCACTTATTGTACACAGTTACCGTTTACAATTCCGCCGCGAACAGTAACTGTACACCCACTATCTTACTATCCCGGCGCTTCTTTGTACACCCCTAGTTACTATTCACGGCTATACCGTGAACAGCAACAAAAATGCACACAAACTGCCGAAGAATGCATTTTGGCGCTTATAGCACTCGCAAAATTGCATAGAGATACAATTTTAACTTCGCGTTGATTTGAGGCTGAAGTGTAGCCAGCCCTATTCTTGCTCCTGTGCCGGTCCGTAGATATCATATAGACCGTTCTTCACCATATTATCATAAGCATTGATCATGTGTTGATTGGCAAGCTCCTGTGCTTTCGCCTTATCCTTATCTTTAATGGCCTCCATAATCTGCCTGTGTTCATCATTGGAAGTCTGTCCTCTTCCTCCATTAGCAAGAGTCTTTTTCCTCACACGGAGTACATATTCATGGAAATCAACCAGCAACCGTTCTAATTGTTTGCTGTGGCAGGCTTCATACAGAATATGATGAAAACGATTATCCAACTCTGCTATTTGGTCCATATGGCCTTTGGAAGCGTGGAAATCCGCCAGGTATACGTTCTCCTCCAACTCTTCCAGTTGCTCCCTCGTGATATGATCGGTAGCCCATTGCGCGCAGAGCCCCTCCAGCAAGGAGCGTATCATGTAGATATCCTGGACGTCCTTAGCAGTAATACCTGTTACATAAGCACCCTTATTAGGCACTATCTGAATTAATCCCTCAAGCTCGAGCTGGCGAAAGGCCTCCCTTACAGGAGTTCTGCTTACGCCTAATTCTTCGCCGATAGCAATTTCCTTAAGTTCTTCATGATCCTTATATTTTCCGCTTAATATATCCTCTCTTATCTTATGAAATACTCGTCCACGCAGAGAATATTTATCCGTCACTTCTTGCTTTACATCATAACTTCCCATCGCATCCAACCATACCTTTCCCGGGAAAAAAGCTTTTATTATACAAGAGTTGTCTGAAGTCGTTCACATACTGCATCGATCTGAGCAACCAATTCCTCATCTGTCAGCACCGTAATGCGTCCATCCGCATATTCTTCATCCACCCATTTTTTCACTTCTTTTACCAATTCAGAATTCTTGTCCACTTGTTTCTCATCGCGCAGCTTGAAATAAGTGTTCATCCAATGAGCGATTCCTGCCAGACCGGAAGTATCGCTTACTGAGCAAAGTACCGGTCTGTTTAAAAACTTCTCCGTATCGAAAATATTATAAATTTCCTCATTCTTTAGTAATCCATCCGCATGAATTCCTGCCCTTGTCACATTAAAATTCTTACCTACAAAAGGAGTTCTCGGAGGGATTTCATATCCTATCTCTTTTTCAAAATACTCAGCCAGCTCTGTAATCACTGTCGTATCCATACCATCCAGACTGCCTTTTAACTGGGCATATTCAAATACCATCGCTTCCAAAGGCGTATTGCCTGTACGTTCACCAATTCCAAAGAGGGAAGTATTCACACCCGCACATCCGTATAGCCATGCTGTTGTGGAGTTGGATACCGCTTTATAAAAATCATTATGTCCGTGCCATTCAATCAATCCATGAGGCACACCTGCATGTGTGTGTATCGCATAAATGATACCCTGTACACTTCGGGGAATTACTGCCCCCGCATAGTTTACACCATATCCCATCGTATCGCAAGCACGGATTTTAACCGGAATATTATATTCCTCCATCAATTTCATAAGCTCTGCACAAAATGGTACCACGAAACCATAAATATCAGCTCTTGTAATATCTTCCAAATGACATCTGGGACTAATTCCTTCTTCCAGACATTCGCGAATCACACTTAAGTAGTGCTCCATCGCCTGTCTTCTTGTCATCTTAAGCTTCAGGAAAATATGATAATCGGAACAGCTTACGAGAATACCCGTCTCTTTCATTCCAATTTCCTTCACTAGCTTAAAGTCTTCTTTGCTGGCACGGATCCAGCTCGTTACCTCCGGAAACTGATAGCCGCGCTCCATACATTTATATACCGCATCTCTGTCTTTTTTGCTATAGAGGAAGAATTCGCTGGCACGGATTAAACCATTAGGGCCGCCCAGCTTATGCAGGTAGTCATAAATAGTAACTATCTGTTCTGTGCTGTAAGGGGCTCTAGATTGCTGTCCATCCCGAAATGTTGTATCTGTAATCCATATTTCCTTTGGCATATTGTGGGGAACAATTCTGTCATTGAAGGGAATCTTAGGCACTTCCGAATATGGAAACATATTACGGAACACGTTAGGTTTCTCCACATCGTCTAAGATGTACATATGCTCCTCAATTGCAAGAAGATTGTTCTTCTCATTCATCGTCACCGGACGATTTTCAAATGCGCTGTTATTATCTTTCATGGTACCTCCCATTTTACCTTCGGGACATTTTATAGCGTCTCTTATCGGTATTTTATATTTTCCTCATATTTTTAAGTATTATTGTATACAATCATACTATTTGTGTCAATACATATTTTATTTCTCAGGGAGCAAGCATTCTTCTTACATTTATCATGCCCCATCCTTGCTTCGTCCACGGCTCCTGCAAGTCCGTTGCACTATAACTGAGTTTCCGTTTTACCTGTTCATTCGTAAGATACGGATACTTTTGTAAGAGCAAGGCTACTGCACCCGAAACAATCGGCGTCGCCATCGATGTACCGCTCTTCTTCGTATAAGCATTCCGGTAACCGCGAAATGACTGGCGACAAGCTACATTACAGGAAATAATATCTGTTCCGGGAGCTACCACATCCGGTTTCTTCACCGCATAAGGCGACGGTCCTCTCCCTGAATATTCTTCGCACAGAGAACTCCTTTTTCCAAAATAACCACCTTCATGACATCCTACTGTAATGACCTTCTTACTTGCCCCAAGCGGGGATATCGTCATAGGCTTAGGCCCCATATTGCCCGCAGCACACACCACTACAATGCCGCTGTCCCACGCTTCATCCACTGCGCGCACCAATTCCTCCATCCTATTTTTATTGTCTATATATCCGATACCAATGGAGATATTCAGCACTCTTATCTTATATCTATCCTTAATATCCAGAACCCACTCAATCCCCTGTTTCATATGATCTATATTGCCATCACCGTTCTCATCCAGAACTTTTCCTACTACCAGGCGGCAATGGGGAGCAATTCCCTTGTACATCCCACCGGAAGCCTTCCCGCTTCCTCCGATACATCCAATCACATGGGTTCCATGGCCGCTATCATCGTAGGCGTTCCTTCCCCCATGCAGAAAATCATAAAAGGCGTCCACTCTACCTTCAAAATCGGGATGATTCCCAATTCCTGTATCAAGTACCGCCACCCTGATATTATCTTCACTATTTCTGCAGTTGCAGGAGGCGACTAATTCATCCGTACAACCTACCTGTTGTCTTACCCGAAACATAAAACGCTCCCGGCTTTTTAATTAATTTATGCCGGGAGTCGTTATTCGTTACTTTTTGTCAGATGGTTGTTTTTCTTTTATACCTTAGCCGCAAGCGGCTGCGGTATGCTTTTTGCACACTCGCTTTGCTCGGCGCAGTATATATTATTAAAATATTATACTTTCAATACGCCTCGAAATCCTCTAGATGAGTAGTAGCTTTCAGCTCCGTTATGATAAACGAAGACAGTACCATAGCGATAATCACAGAAAATCGCACCGCCCAGTTCTCGAATATTATCCGGCGTCTTTACCCAGCTGGATGTCTTTTGATCGAATTTACCAAGCTTTTGCAGTTCCCGGTATTCTTCTTCCGTTAGCAGTTCAATGCCCATGGTCTGCGCCATATCCATAACGCTGCTTGCCGGCTTCGCCTGTTTGCGGGAGTCCAATGCTCTGCGGTCATAACAAAGACTTCTGCGTTCCTTAGGGCTTTCTGCCGCACAATCATAGAAGATATACTCATCTGTTTTCTCATCGTATCCAACAACGTCGGGTTCACCTCCGGTCACCTCCATTTGTTCCAGCGACCATAGCTTTCCTTCGTTGTTTTCCAATTTCTTTTGCACATCTTCCCATAATATGTCCCTATGGCGGTGCTTATTTTTCTCAAATCGGGATTTCCATACTTTAAACAGTTCTTCGCGGTCTTCCGGCCGTATCTTATCCTCTTTACTCTTCATAACCATCCCCTCTTTTCCAATAAATAATAATATTATTATACCACCGGGTGGTTCTTTCATAATCATCTTTAATTATTATAAAATACATAAGTAGTAAAACGTTCTGCATCGAACTGGACGCATGTAATTCCATTTACTACAATTAACCGTGCATTCACTTTTTCCAATTGCCCATCTTCATCCAGACAAAGCACCTTAAGTCCCTCGGCTATGACGCCATTCGGCTTCGGAATCGTTATGGTCATTTGTTGCTTACCCGCCTTGCTGATCGGAGTCATAGTTTTCCCATCATATAACGCAATATCATAAGCTTGCATGCTCGCTATCCGTCCGCCGGCCACTGCTTTTTTATACGCGGCAGCAATATCCTTACCTGCATCAGGGTTATCATTTATTTGTAAAATATAGTTATTTTCTGCTCCGGATAGTTTCGCTTGAACCGAAGGAACTGTTGGTAAGGTCTGACTATTTATCTCTACTGTTATATCTTTCTCTTCGCCGGCATCTTCCTCGTTGGAAGCATATACTACCGCTTCATTGGGATTAGATATCTTATAGGTCTTACCGTACACTGTCACATGTCTCGGAACCGTTGTCACTTCCACATCTTCTTCCTTCATAATACAGAACTTGATACGAAGTCTTCCCTGAGTATCCTGTTCCGCCGTCTGTTCCACCGTACAGACAAATCCGCGGAATCCACCTTTATCATAGTCTAATACCGTATCCACCACATCTTCAGGTGTAATATCATCACTGACAATAGCGATTCTTACATCTTTAAATACCGCATCTCTTTGTATTTCATTCGGCAATCGGGTAGCCGTTTTCTCATAGGATATCTTAGGAAGGCTTCCTCCCAGAAAAACAGCGATCTTGCTTCCATCGTCTTTACCGGTCCCTGTAATGTCATAAGCCCGTAAACCTATCGACTTCACAGATGCAGGAATTTTAATCGTACTGATTGGACATCCGACAAAGGCTCTATCCCTAATTTCTTCCACATAACTGCCGCCAGCCACACTCACTAGATTGCTGCATCCGGCAAAAGCATCTTCACCGATCACTTTACAAGTACTGGGAAGTGTAACCGCAGTTATCTTTCGATTATCCATAAATGCTTCCGCACCGATCTGCTTCACGCCTTCCGGTATTGCAACACTCTCCAAACTGCCCGTATAAGCAATCAGAATACCATCTCCCACAATGACAAACGGATTCTTCTTATCTGTCAGACGCTCTTCCATCCATTTCGTCTTATTCAATGCAGAAGGTTCTATCGTTGTCACTGAATCAGGAATCGTAATAGATGCCAGATTATCGCAATGATAAAATGCACCATAACCGATTGATTCCACTCCGTCCGGTACCTCGATAGAAGTCAATCCTGAGCGGGCAAAGGAAAAGCTGCCAATTGCTTTCACAGTCTGAGGTATGTCATATGATGTCAAGCCTGCATTGCCATAATACGCCTGATCTGCAATTTTATCATTAACTATCGTATATTTAGCAATGCTATTACTCGCCGTCTCCCCTCCTATAATCTCAGGGGAATTCGTACTGCTTTGCGTTTCGCTTTCTCCCTGCTCATTTCCCGATAGCACTTTGGAACGGTTATTGTCTATAAATACTATTGCATTACCACCCACAATCTTACTTTGTCCAAGAAGAGAACCTGTATTCGCTGAGTTCGCAGAATCTTCTGAACTATCCTCATCACCTTGTCCGATGCTCTCTTCTCCGGAATCATGTAATACATCCTCATATTCATTTCTGGACACCTGGGATTTATCACGGGACGCCTCATACTTCGCCGCATAAGAACCTTCCTTTGCCAAAATCACAAGATTCGGGCAGCCATCAAAGGCCGTTTCATGTATCTTGGATACTGATTCGGGTATTTCAATCTCTCCCAAATTGATACAATCCATAAATGCTTTTAAACCAATACCGGATACGGAATAGGAAAACCTAACCTTCTCTAAGTTTCTACAATTAGCAAATGCATAATCAGGTATTGCTTTCACATTGCTTCCTATTTCTACCTTTGTCAGATTCTCACATCCCCAAAAAGCGTTATTTCTTATTGTCTTTACTGTGGCAGGCATCTTATATACTTCCTGGCTGTATCCCGGCAGAAGGCCATATAAGATTGTCTTATCTTTGTTATAAATTGCTCCGGATTCATAAGAAAAATCTGTATTATCCGCACTTACTTTCAATTGACCGAGAGAGGTACAGTCCGCAAAAGCACCATCTCCAAGCTTGGAAAGCTTCTTTCCCAGAGTTACTGTTTTCAGTGAACTGCAACTGCTGAATACGCCCGCACCAAGCTCCGTCACTGTATCGGGAATTGCTATCTTCTCAAGAGAAGTACAACCTTCGAATGCATTAGCACCAATACTTTCCACATATCCCGGTATCTCCACCTTAATAAGTTCCGTATGTCCCTGAAATGCTTCTTTTCCGATATTCTTCACAAATACCGGAATGGACACAGCGCTAGCTGTGCCCGTATATTTTACCAATGTATCGCCCTTCATCTGAAAATCGGAGGCTGACGCCGATTCCGCTTTCACCTGCGACGGCGAAAGCTGGAATGCTGCAGCCGCAATACATAGCAGCATTCCCGCAAGAATCATAATTTTCCTATTATCCATAGACTCCCCCTAAGCTTAAGCCGATTTTACTCTTGGCATTCCTTTATCTTTTTTCGCAAATAAAATGATAGAGATACATGCAAGTCCCATTGCCAGGAACCACTTCGGATGTATGGGATCGCCGGTCTTAGGTGTTGCATCCAGCAAGCCCTCCGTAAGATTCCCTTTATCTACATAGATTGTATACGGAGAGAAATGAGTTGCCGTAAACTGAATACATGGAATACCATCGATGGTTGTAAATTTAGCACCTAACTCTTCTAATTCCCCGTTAAGCACACTTGCCGCTCTATTATTTCCCGCATATTGAATGAGTTCATCCGGCAGAGGCAACGTAATATCCACGCTAATTCCACTTACATCCGTTATCTTCGTCTGTCCTGTGGAGTCATACAGACTGATATCCATCGGCAG